>CAVKDW010000001.1:0-115169 GCA_963655075.1 Muribaculaceae bacterium
GAGGAAAAGATGAGATCTCTTAATTAAAAATTAAACATTAAAAATTACACATTCCACTCCCGCTGGGGACGTGAAACGTAAGGCAGGTGTGCGTAGCACACTGAGTGCCGGCGGAGTCCCCGCAAGCCTCTGCGCAGTAGGGTGCTCCTTGCGATACGAAATAATCGTTTGAACCCTTGGCGAAATACGAAGCCCGGTGGGCTGAGTAGAACTCCTTATCTCGCCCCGCCTGCGGTAATCAAAAAAGCAACGCCACCAACGCACGAAGTGCCACCGACGGAAACACCAACATAAACTCCTCAACCCTTTCAACCAATTAAACTACTCCTAAACTTCTCAACTCATCAACTTATCAACTCATAAACTACTATCCACACTCAACTCTCAACTAAATATTTGCACCTCTGCAAATATTTCACTACCTTTGCAACCGATAACAACAACCTACCGACACCCGACAATGCGATATCCTGCATACCTGTATATATCCCTGCTCCTCTGCTTATCCACACCGCTATTGGCAAACGAAGAGGCACTCACATCTCTGCAACTGCAAGTCAACAACGGAGACACTTTCTACCTCGCATCCATGCACGACATATACATCTATCCAAAGATGGTGTTCAAGAACAAAAAGCAAGAACGTTTCTATTGGCGGACAGTACGCGATGTGAAGAAAACACTGCCTTTTGCCAAGATGCTGACACAAGAAATGCTCTATGCAGACCAACAACTCGCACAGATACCGGACAGAAAAGGACAACGACGATGGTGGAGACAATACGAGAAACAACTGTTCAAGAAGTACGAACCTGAGTTCCGAAACATGACCGCCTCACAAGGGCAGATGCTCATGAAACTCATGGACAGAGAAAGCGACTATACCAGTTACCAACTCATCCAACGATACAGAGGCACCTTCAGTGCTAACTTCTGGCAGTTCGTCGCCAAACTATTTAAGAACGACCTCAAAGAAGGATACGATGCCGCTGACAAAGACCGTATCACCGAACGTGTCATCAACCTCGTCGAAGCAGGACAACTATGAATAGGCTCATACTAACCCTACTCGTACTCACTATCACCTGCACCGCCTGGGGACAGTGCCACGACGACTTCTCCGACACAATAACGTCACACCGTACATGGTACGGAGACTGGCACCATTTTACTATCAACCGTTCACAACAACTACAGTCACAGGCCCCTACAGCCGCCGAGAGTGCTCTGTATTGCCACAGCACCGCCTCTATCAACGCCGCATGGAGCGGATGGGTGCGCATATCAGGGACATGCAGCGCATACAACTACATACGCATATATATCACTTCACAAGCCGATAGCATCAATGCCAATAGTTACTATGTACAGATAGGGGGAGCGAACAAAAATATCGTACTATACCAGCAACAGGACGGCGTACGACGAAAAGTGATAGAAAACACGGAACGCAAGAAAATACTCAACACCACATCCACATATCTCGACTGGAAAGTAACACGCACTGCCGATGGCATATTCCACCTCTACTCACGCATCGATGGGGTGGACAGCACCTTTGTCGAAGAAGGTACATACTTCGCCAACTACGTACAAAGTTCCTTATTCGCACTTATGGTATGCAACACCAAACAACGGGGATACGACTTCTATATGGACAATATATCCGTCACAGGAGAACCACAAACAGCACCTATCAACCCACAAGAAGACAACACAGATAATAATGCGACAGCAGCCAACATACGGCTACTCAACACATCCATATCACCCAACAACGACGGATGGGAAGATGAAGCATGTATCGCATACTCACTACCCAATGCTAACTACAAAGCCACACTCAACGTCTATACAGCCACAGGAATATACGTCAAAGAGGTATGTACAAACGTAGAGATAACGGAACAAGGAACACTATGCTGGGACGGGACAACCGCACAATCCAACATTGCCGACATAGGAGTGTACGTACTCGTGTTAGAACTTAAAAACACAAAGACAAAAGACGTCCTGCGAAAACGGTTCGCACTATCGCTCACCCTCTAACACATAAGAGCGAAAACGACGTATCTCCACCCATAACATGATGGCAGCCGTCAAAGCAGCCAACAGATCACTCGCAGGGATACTCCACCATACACCTAAGATAGGTGCCGCACCATTCACCTCAAACACCCAAGGCAAGAACAGCAACAAAGGTATCAGGTAGATCACTTGACGGGTCAGACTCAGAAAAATAGACTTACCCGCCATACCTATCGAAGTGAAGAAATTACCGGCAACCATCTGAAAACCTACAATCAACATCGTACAAACGACAATGCGCATAGGTGCAATAGACTGAGTGATTAGTACAACATCATGAGTGAACATGCGTATCATCCATTCCGGCACTATCTCACCCAACACAAACACCGCACCTGTCACACAAGTGGCACAAATAGCCGTCAACTGAAAAGCACGAATCATCCTGTCATAACGCTTGGCACCATAGTTATAACCCACTATAGGTTGCATGCCCTGATTCAAACCCATCACAATCATAGCAAAAACAAACGTGAAACGGTTAATGACACCATAAGTGGCAATAGCCATATCACCACCATACCTCTTCAGTTGGTTGTTGATGATGACAACAACAAAACAAGACGCCAAGTTCATCAAGAACGGAGCCATACCTATAGACAAAGCACGCCACGTAATATGACTGTCTAAACGCCATATATCCTTATGGAAATGGATAATCTCTTTAGGATTAAAGAAGATGGTGAACTGCCATATCACCGCTATCAACTGAGACAACACGGTGGCTAATGCCGCACCACGAACACCCATATCCAAACCAAAGATAAAGATAGGATCCAACACCACATTCGCAAACACCGCAACAATAGTTGACACCATAGCAGAACGCGGATGACCCATAGAACGCAATATATTGTTCAGACCATAGTAGATGTGTGTCAGTATGTTACCAAACAAGATGACCTCCATATACTCACGGGCATAAACAAGCGTCACATCACTCGCACCAAAAGCATACAAGATAGGATCTAACCATATCAACCCTATAACCATAATCAAGGTGCCTAACAACATGTTCAATACAATCACATTACCCAACACCTTACCCGCACTGTGATAATCCTTCTCCCCTAACTTGATAGCAACCAACGAACTCGCACCTACACCCACCAAACTGCCAAAAGCAGCACACACGTCCATAAATGGCTTCGCTATGGTAAGACCGGACAACGCCATCGCACCACAACCATGACCGATAAAGATACTATCGACAATGTTGTACAACGAACTCGCCGTCATCGCAATGATGCCTGGCAAAGCATACTTAATCAGTAAACTACGAATAGACTCTGTACCTAATTCAGTGATGTTAGTTTGCGACATATATCCTCAAAAAACTTCGCCGCAGGATGACTATCCTGCATACCAATGGGCAACCCATCATCTCCTCCCTCACGGATAGACTGTACTAACGGGACTTGACCCAGCAGCGGAACACGCAATTTCTGTGCCAAAGACTTACCACCATCCTTGCCAAAAATATAATAGCGGTGAGTAGGCAACTCGGCAGGAGTAAACCATGCCATGTTCTCTACTATACCTAACACGGGAACACCTATCTTCTCATTGCGAAACATATCCACACCCTTCTCTGCATCAACCAACGCTATGGGCTGAGGAGTCGTGACAACAATAGCACCCGTCAAATGTAAGGTCTGAACCAACGTCAAGTGTATATCACTCGTGCCGGGAGGTAAATCTATCAAGAAATAGTCCAACGTCCCCCAATTGGCATCTTGTAACAACTGCTTGATAGCATTACTGGCCATACCGCCGCGCCATACGATAGCCTGTTCCGAACCAACAAAAAAACCGATAGACAAGACTTTGACACCATACTGCTCTATAGGCTCTATCAAGTCACGGCCGTCCACCGACGTGGATACGGGACGAGTACCCTCTATATGGAACATCTTTGGCATGGACGGACCATGTATATCCGCATCCAACAAACCTACACGATAACCCATACGTGACAACACAATAGCCAAATTACAAGCAATAGTGGACTTACCAACACCGCCCTTACCCGAATGAATAGCGATGACATGACTGGCTCGCCAAGGCAATGAACCGTCACCGGACACAACAGGCTTGCTCTGCTTCTTGAACTTACTGTGTATATGCACCGTAGCATTAGCATTCACGTATGTCTGCACAGCCACCTCTGCCGCCTTAATGACAGACTTCATGAAAGGATCATTATCCTTCTCAAACAACAACGAGAAACTCACCTCTAAACCCGAGATGCGGATGTCATCTTCCAACATACCACTCTCTACCACGTTCTTACCACTACCCGGATAACGAACATGACATAAAGCATCTATAACCTGCTGAGGATACATAACTGCAAAAAATATACTGCAAAAGTACTGCTTTTTTATGACACCGCCAACCCGGACATAACACTACACCCAACTCTCAACAAAAATTACATTTGCCCACCTGCAAATCTTTCACTACCTTTGCAACCGCAAAAGCCGTGAACACAACAATGAAAAATAAATTACCATACTATTACAACTTACCACGAAACGTCATCATTCTCGTGCTGAGCACCACGGTCTTCGCCGAACTGTTCATACTTATCTTTGCACCTTTCCAATCACGGCTGTGGGCGGACAGCGACATGCAGTACCTGCGATGGGTCACTATCGTAGTATTCGTAGCAATGGCCGTCATCTCTATCAGTAGAACAGTGATGTACTACTACGCACAAAGACACGAGATTAGTTATATCGCATATGCTATTTGGATATTCTGCGAACTGAGTGTCATGGCACTCATCTACTCGGTATTCCCATTCGTCATGCTACCACAATACGTCGAACAACGGGGACTGACATTCTTCAATCTGTTCAAAGAATCAATGCTCGATACCGCATTCATACTGCTCATACCATACACTATAGTGTACCTGATAATCAACCTGCAAGAGAAAAACAAAGAGATACAGCGACTATCACAAAGCACACAGCGGGAATTGACACCAAACATGTTCAATTTCTACGATGAGAAAGGAGAACTCAAACTCTCTGTCAAACCGGAAATGATGTACTACATCGAAGCCGCCGATAACTACGTCGAGGTACACTATATGAACGGAGGAAAGAAACAAACACTGCTCATACGGAATAGCCTCAAAAACATAGCATATAACTTCCTTGACAAAGATCTCGTACGATGCCACCGGTCTTTTATAGTCAACCTCAACAAAGTGCAACTCCTGCGACGGGTCAATGGAGAACTGATGCTCGACTTCGGAGAAGAGACACTACCCAAAGTGCCGGTGTCAAAAGGATATGCACAACATGTCATCGAGAAATTTTCTAATAACTAATACAATATGCAAGTCATCAATCTGTCACAAAGACCATCCCTGCTCAATCAATACATGAAAGAGATACGTTCAGCAGCCATACAACAAGATAGTATGCGCTTCCGGCGTAACATAGAACGCATCGGCGAAGTGATGGCAGTAGAAATCAGCCAAACACTATCCTACGAAGACGAGACGGTACAGACCCCACTCGGCACTGCCAACGTACCGACACTGCGTGATGCCATCGTATTAGGGACCATACTACGTGCCGGGTTGCCATTCCACCAAGGGTTTCTTAATATGTTCGACAACGCAGAGAACGCTTTCATCAGTGCATACAGACGATCCGTCGTCGGACGAAAAGGACAAGAGAAACTCGAGATAGTGTCCGAATACCTCGCTGCACCTTCACTTGAGAACAAGACACTGCTACTCGTGGACCCTATGCTGGCAACAGGTATGTCTATGGAAGTGGCATACAAAGCTATCCTTAGCCACGGAACACCCAAACAGGTGCATATCGCTTGTATAATAGGAACAGAACAGGCTATCGACTACCTCGAGAAAAATATGCCTTCAGACATCACGCTGTGGTGTGCCGCTATCGACCCGGTACTCAACGAACATAAATACATCGTACCTGGACTGGGAGACGCAGGAGACCTTTGCTACGGAGAAAAACTGTAACAACGCACCAATGAGGCGGATAACTCGATACTGGGAAACCATACTCGTGGGAGCGGTTATACTGTATGGTAGTCTGATACGGGAACCACACCTCCAACTACCACCGGTAGCAAACGCCGACAAATGGATACATGGTGCTATGTATATGCTTCTGACAATAGTGCTGTGTTGGGACCTGTACCGAGACAAACAGACAAAAGGGCGACTATGGATAACAACAACACTCGTGCCCATCGCCTTCGGAGGAACTATAGAACTGTTACAGAAATACTTCTTCTATCCACGCACCGCTGAATGGGCTGACTGGGGAGCAGATATCATAGGGACAATCATAGGATGCTCAATCATGTACGGACTGATATACTATGTCAACAGAAGAACAAATAAATAGAATAGCACTCATCTGGGCTAACAAGACACGACCTCGTCGTGCACGCGAAGTGCTCGACCACTACTCGTCAGCCACCGAAGCCATCACACAACACCCTGACATAATCAACAGAGAGGCACTCGTACATGCACGCAACGAATATACATTCATACAACAACACCAGATACAGACATACTACTACAAAGACGATAACTACCCCTACCGACTGGCACAATGTATCGACGCACCCTTGCTGCTATACGGTAAAGGAAACATAAACGTCAACCCTAAGAAAGTGATAAGCGTCGTAGGGACACGTATGCCCACCGAAAGAGGGAAAGACCTGTGCCGGCAACTCATACTCGACCTCGCTTCACAAGTACCCGATATAACGGTCATCAGCGGATTGGCATACGGCATTGACGTCACGGCACACCGGGCAGCCTTAGAGGCAGACATACCCACAATCATCATACCTGCACACGGACTGGATAGGATATACCCAACCACCAACAGACAAGTAGCCATACAAGCACTCGAAAAAGGAGGCATACTCACCGAATATACATCAGGCACAGAACCGGAGAGATACAACTTCGTAGCACGAAACCGTATCATCGCTGGCATGGCAGACGTGGTTGTCATCGTAGAATCGAAAACCAAAGGAGGATCACTCATCACAGCACAGATGGCATTAGACTACGACAGAGAAGTATGCGCTTTCCCGGGACGAACGACAGACAGCACTTCTGCAGGATGCAACGGACTGATAAAAAAACAACAGGCACAACTCATCGAATCCGCAGAAGACCTGATAGACATCATGAAATGGCAAAAGAATAATACGCCACCAAGCATACAAACATCTATGCTTGAACTGACACATAACCTCACAGAACAACAACAAACACTGCTCACATTACTCCGAGAGACAGAAGAGGGACTACACATCAACCAACTCGTAATGGAGACACAGATGCCATACAACGAAGTGTCAGCCGAACTCGTCATGATGGAACTGCAAGATATAGTACGCTCCATGCCCGGAGGGATGTGGAGAACAATCAAATAAAAGAAACATGACAAACCTGCACACATACCGACTATACACAGTAGCGATAGTTATCTTCGCCACTGTATGGCTCATGCCTGCTTATGGACAGAACGCCGCTACAGCCGACAAACTCTTTCTCGACGGAGAATATGCACAGGCACAAGAACAATACCAACAACTACTGAGAAAAAATCCAACCTCGCCACTGTACCTATACAGATACGCACGATGCGCACAAGAACAAGGAGACTACAATACCGCCATACTGTACTTCAACAAGGCAGGAGACAAATACCCACTCAAATACCTATACCTCGGTGATATATACATGCAACTGTGGTATATGGAACAAGCGGTAGAAGCATACAACACATACCTGCGCCTGCTGAAGACACCTTCTGGGCGGGAAGACTATGTCCGCAAACAGATACAACAAGCAGAGAAATACCAACGCTACCTGCGACGGGTAGAGAAAGTTCATATACTCGACTCTATCGAAACCTCCTTGGATAGCCTCATCCACGTATGCGTATTATCCGCAGAAGCAGGCAAACTGACAACCGACAACATAGGCACTGTCATCTATACCAACCAACGGGCTGACAGACGACTGTGGACTACAACCAATAACTCGTCCTCATACATCGTGTCTAACCAACGACTACTCGATCAGTGGACCAAGCCCGACACACTACCACCAACGATCAACAGAGGCAGCAAACAGACTAATCCATTCATGCTGAGCGATGGAGTGACACTATACTTCGCCTCCAACGATAGCAACGGACTCGGAGGATACGACATCTATGTCAGCCGGTACAACACCTCAACAGGTAACTACACCACACCCGAGAACCTCGGATTCCCTTATAACTCCACCGCTAACGACTACATGATGATTATTGATGAGACACAACATATAGGTTATTTCGCCACAGACCGATCATCTGAACAAGGACGAGTGAAGATATACTCTTTCCTACCGCAGGAGCAAAAGACATACTGGCGCAATATACCCACCGACTCGCTCATCGCCTACGCCCGGTTACGGTATATACTGCAAGCGGATAAAGAAGACATCGATACCACCAGCACAACCCACTCCAACACACAACAACTCCCTACACCCTCTATACGCTTCGCACTCAACGACTCCGTGATATACCACTCTCTCGACGATTTTCAAAGCGACACCGCACGACAACTATACCAACAGTGGCAGACGGCATGGCAGACACTGCAGGAAAGCAAAAACTACCTGCAACAACTACGGCAACAATACTATAACGGAAACACCGACAAGCGCAACGAACTGGCACCTGTCATCTTACGTATCGAGAGAGAAATACCACAACAGACCATCCTCTGCACGCAACTACTCAATACCGTGCGCCGAACAGAACTTGAAACAATTACTACACGAACCCGTCAGGAGTACATCTTACCCACTATGTAGTTGACCAAACGGGAGGGAAGTAACCTATTGAGCAAACAAAACAACCTATACATCGCCCCTCCCACATACAACGGCTTCACACTGCGGCGAGTGGCTATACGATACAAGTCCTGCGCCATATGCTCTGCCGTCATTCCGCTACGCTCATCACGCTCCATAGCAGCTACCGCTGAATGCATACGCACATAGACATCCCCACCACATACACTCTTCTGACGAGCATCCGTAAAACCCGTTGACACATCACCGGGCATCAACACACTTACCGAGATACCAAAACTGCGCACCTCATTCGCCAACGCCATAGACAGAGCATTGATAGCAGCCTTACTCGCACTATAGAAACTCTGATAAGGAATACTCAACACGGCGGCAACAGAGGAGGTGAAGATGATACGACCATACCGCTGAGCACGAAGAGTAGGCAACACGGCTTTCACTATATAAAAAGCACCAAAGAAATTAACGTCAAACTGCCGATGAGCATCACCGGTCGTGGTAAACTCTATAGGACCGGAGATGCCGAAACCCGCATTGCTGATAACCACATCTATATGACTCGTATAGGTAAGCACCTCTGACACAGCCTGACGAACAGACGGCTCATCCGTCACATCGCAATAGATGTGAGTGATACCATCATGACTCTGACCATGACGGCTGAGTTCAAAAACCTGCCAACCTCTACTCGCAAACAACTGCACCGCCGCCAAACCTATACCCGACGACCCACCTGTCAAAACCAATGTCTTCATAACACTACTCATAACGCCATACTTATATCATTACACATACTTAAAAATACTACTCAACCACTAAGATATACTACGCAACCCCACATCCCAACCAACTATACTCCACACTCACAAACCACACATCCACTAACCACATCCTCACACCCAATACCCAATACCAAATATCCACTATCCCAACTGCACCCGCAAAAGTACTACTATTCTCCGACATCTCCAAAAACACCCTCACCAACTAATCCACACATAAACCCGTCAACCAACTAAACAACGCATAAACTCATCAACCCATAAACAGTCACATCGTAAATATATTTGCCCATTTACCTCGAATGTATTAACTTTGCAGCGCAAAGTCTTGGAGGCAAATCCGCAAACCGAGCAAAAACAAACAATAAACAACAACTTAACAACTACTCCGCCTATGGTATAACCGCGCATCGTAAAGGCGATGCAACGACATATTTATAGAAGCGTTATGCTTTCTCTGGATGTTCGAAACCTGAACAATTTCTAACAACTGACCAAGAACGAAGCCTTTAACGCTCACGCTTGTTGCGTGGGCTTTCGTCCGTAGAATTTGGTCAGCAAGGTAGTTCAGGACCGCGACATCCAAGTGAAACGACAAAGTTCCACGCTTTATTTGTGTATAAAGGGATAAAATGATTCAGAACAGACCAAAATAACTGCATCGAAAATAACTGATATTATCAAAACGGAGTAAGCCGAAAATCCGATCAAAGAGTAGGCAATATAATATCTATAACTTATGAGGTTCTTATTAAAAACAATCTTTTGGGCGTTAACGTTAGTTTCTGCCTTTTTTGCTCTGTGTTATTGGTCAGAGAGTAACACTACTGCGGCTATTTGCTTTAGTGTCTTGGGGCTTATTGGTCTTACCTGTGTATATGGTGTTAAGCACCGTTGTCCTAACTGCCATAAATGGTTTGTGTTTTCAGAAAGTGACAGAACTGTACAATCACGCGAACCATATAAGGTTGCTAAAGGCGGGAATTTTTTGTTCAAAACTATATACAATGTAAAGTATAAATGCTCAAATTGCGGACATTTAGAAGAACGTTTAAGACATGAAACAGAAAAGGAGGATTGACAATGGCCTAAAGATGGATTATAGAAAAAGTAGAAGAAAATAAGGCTTGTGGTTGTATGAGTAGTATAGTTCTTTTACTAATCCATTTTTTCCGTAATAGGTAGGGCTAATCGTTGAAACCTGTAGTGGAGATAATAATCAAGTAGTGGTTTCTTAGGAGGCTGTCTAACAAGTAAAGTTAGGCAGCCTCAGTGCACTAATACTTCGGTGTCTTCTTCAGGACACGGGCGATAATCTCCACTGCCTCGTCAATCACCGGCTCCGTATGGGTCGCCATCAGCGTGGTACGAAGCAAACACTCGCCCTCTACGCAGGCTGGAGCAACGACAGGGTTGACATACACGCCCTCATCATACATCTCCTTGCCATACCATAACGTGTCAAAAGTCTTATAAGTAAAGATAGGCACAATAGGCGTAGGTGCCTGGATAATATGTACGCCTGCATCTATCAGTCGTTGGCTGAAATAGCGGGCTATACGCATCAGTCGTGCTGGACGTTCCGGGTCTTGCTGCAAACGGTGTAACGCTTCCAAGGCTGTGGCAGCACTACATGGTGTGATAGAGGCAGAGAAGATGAATGGACGAGAAGCATGACTCACGTACTCATGCACCGCCTTGCTTGATAACATACATCCACCTATGCTAGCCAACGACTTGGAGAAAGTGAGCATAGTAATATCCACCTTGTCCGTCAGACCGAAATATGAGGCGGTACCACGACCTCCCTCACCCAACACACCAAAACCATGAGCGTCATCCACCATCACACGAGCACCATACTTCTCCGCAAGCGATACTATCTCAGGCAGACGACAGATATCACCACGCATAGAGAATACTCCATCCGTAACAATCAGTTTACCGGCATTCTCCGGTATCTGTTGCAACTTGGACTCCAGATCCGCCATGTCCGAATGCTTATAACGCAACACCTGCGCATAAGACAGACGGCACGCATCATAGATACTGGCGTGATTCTCACGGTCGTTGAGGATATAGTCATTCTTACCACATAGGGCAGAGATTATCGCCAGATTCGTCTGGAAACCTGTACTACAGGTCATAGCAGCCCCATATCCCGTGAAGTCTGCTAACTCGCGCTCTAATTGTAGATGTAAATCAAGGGTGCCGTTTAGGAAACGACTACCTGACACACCGGTGCCATACTTATCCAATGCCTTATGTCCTGCTTCGATAACTTGTGCATCTTCCGTCAGGCCGAGGTAGTTATTGCTTCCCAGCATAATACGCCGCCGACCCTCCATCTCCACCACCGGAGCCTGCTTAGACTCCAGTGTGTGGAAATAAGGATAGATGTTACGACGCTTAACCTCTTCCAAAAGGTCATTATGGCACTTCTGAAACAAATCAGCCATTGTGCCGAGCGAAATTATATCGCGTTTATCTCGTGAAGGACAGATGTCGTCTTTGCTACCGCAGCCTCACTGGCAGCAAAGAGTTCTTTCTCCTTGTCGTTAAGCGGGAGTTCTACGATCTTCTCTATACCCTTCTTACCAATGATACATGGAACACCTATAGTAATATCCTTGTATCCATACTCACCCTCAAGATAAGCCGAGCAAGGTATCATCTTCTTCTGGTCATTGATGATACTATCTACGACACTGGCAGCACTGGCACCCGGAGCCATCCAAGCACTGGTACCAAGAAGACCTGTCAATGTAGCTCCACCTACCATAGTAGCGTGTACCACTTCGTCTAACTCTGCCTCGCTGATGAAATTAAGAATAGGCATGCCCTTGTAGGTAGCAAAACGTGCCATAGGGATCATCGTCGTATCTCCATGACCACCTATCACAAAGCCCTCAACCTCATTAGCGTTGCATCCCAACTTCTGACTAAGGAAGTATTTGAAGCGGCTACTATCGAGTGCACCACCCATACCTATCACACGATTACGTGACAGTCCGAGAGCCTTCAGCGTGAGGTAGGCCATTGTATCCATAGGATTGGAAACAACGATAAGAATAGCATTGGGAGAGTAGGTTAACACCTGATTGACAACACTCTTGACTATACCGGCATTAACACCGATCAGTTCCTCACGTGTCATACCCGGCTTACGAGGCAGACCGCTAGTGATAACCACTACGTCAGAATCAGCAGTCTGTGTGTAATCGTTGGTAACACCCTTAACTACTGTGTCGAAACCCAATAGTTGAGCGGTCTGCATAATATCCATAGCCTTGCCTTCGGCAACACCTTCCTTGATATCAATCAGTACGACTTCACTGGCAACTTTCTTTACTGCCAATACATTAGCGCACGTAGCACCTACGTTACCTGCGCCTACAACAGTTACTTTGGACATAGATTTATTATTTTTATGTTAAACGATCTTGCTAATACACGGAGAGATAGAGACTGACACCAATACCCCATCCAACTTGCAAAGGTAATCTTTTTCCCCGATATACAGAAATGTTCCTATAAAAACGTCCCCTTTTTCATAAAAAGTGGGACGTAAGATACTCATCACTCTGTCTGACTGTTCTCTATATAACGACATATGCCTACCAAATGATGTGTTCGTTCACCTGATGGCAGATATATGCCACACTCATCTATGTTATTGATATGCACGTTCCCGGAGCAGTGCACCACCTCTGTTGGACTGAGTAATAATCCTACATGCGACACCTTGGTAGATAGAGGGTCTCGGTCTGCATGGTCAAAAAAGACAAGATCTCCTATCTGTGCCTGCTCCATCGATGGGACACAACGCCCTTGTGTTATCTGTTCACGTGCATTACGCAGTAACGGCACGCCAAATAGCGAGTAGATGACCTGCGTCATGCCCGAACAATCCATACCCAGACTACTCTTTCCCCCCCATAGGTAAGGTGTATTCATAAGACTATGTACAACCGAGCCTATCGTATCTGCATAGAATGGCAATGGTCGTTCCGTTACGTGTTGAGAGTCTATACAGTAACGTACACCCAACATCTCAAACTCTCCATCGGCATACTTAGGTAGCCGCGTCCCTGCTGTGAGTAAGACAGTCTCCTCTGTATCCCGGCGTTGAGCATATGCCACAGCAGATTTCACAACAGCTATATTTTCTTGTATATACGGCATACACTCATCATCTTCACACAGCGTAACCATCTTAAAGTCCACCCATCCTTGTTGTCCATCACGCAAAGAGCGGACACAAGTCCAACGGGGTAATCGGTCAATGACATCACAAGGCTCACCCCACAGCAACTGTGTGAGCATCTCACTTCCCTCTGCAGGTTCAGACCTCATAGGGACAATCGTAGCATTAGCAACCGCTCGCATTACCAGACTTCTTGTGTGTTATTATTGGGGTTCTTTGGATAGTCAATCGTATAGTGTAACCCCCGAGACTCTTTGCGTTCGATAGCCTGGCGAGTTATCAGATATCCTACGTTGATCATATTGCGCAACTCGCAAATCTCACGTGTGGCTTTGACACGCTTGAACAGGTCCTCTGTCTCTTCGTATAACAGGTCGAGCCGTTCCCATGCGCGTCGCAGACGCAGGTCGCTGCGCACAATACCCACATACGTTGACATAATCTGACCTACCTCACGCATATCTTGTGAGATGAGGACATGCTCTTCGTTCGTCATCGTCCCCTCATCATTCCAATCCGGCACCTTGCTATTGAAGTCATACTGATCTATCACGCTGAGGCTATGGCGAGCAGCCGCATCCGCATAGACGACTGCTTCAATGAGTGAGTTGCTCGCAAGGCGGTTCCCGCCATGCAACCCGGTACAACTACATTCGCCCACTGCATATAGACGACGAATAGTAGATTGCGCATCCAAGTTGACTTTGATACCACCACACATATAGTGCGCACAGGGTGCAACAGGTATATACTCTTTGGTAATATCTATGCCTATACTCTGACACTTTGCATAGATATTTGGGAAGTGATGCTTGGTCTCCTCAGGATCTTTATGTGTGACATCCAGACACACATGATCCAAACCATGTATCTTCATTTCGTTGTCTATAGCCCGTGCCACGATGTCACGCGGAGCCAAAGAGAGGCGTGCATCATACTTCTGCATAAACTCATCTCCATTAGGTAATCGAAGTATGCCGCCATATCCACGCATAGCCTCCGTGATAAGGTATGCCGGATGTGTCTCACCCGGGTGGAAGAGTGCCGTAGGATGGAACTGTACAAACTCCATATCCTTGACTTGCCCTTTGGCACGATACACCATGGCAATACCATCACCTGTGGCGATATTAGGATTAGTAGTAGTTGCATAGACCGCCCCTGTACCACCTGTCGCCATAAGAGTAATACGGCTTAGGTAGGTTTCTATCTTCTTGGTAACCGGGTCGAGGATATAGGCACCATAACACTCTATGTCCGGTGTACGCCGAGTAACGCGGACACCTAAATGATGTTGAGTGATTATCTCCACAGCAAAATGGTTCTCTAATACATCTATATATGGATTATCGCGTACTGCCGCCATCAACCCTCGCTGTATCTCTGCTCCTGTGTCATCCGCATGGTGCAATATACGGAACTCGGAGTGCCCACCTTCTCTATGCAGGTCATATCCACCCTCACTATTCTTATCGAAATTAACGCCCCAGTGCACCAGTTCTTCTATCTGTTTGGGAGCGTTACGCACCACTTGTTCTACCGCCATAGGGTCACTCAGCCAATCCCCTGCTACCATAGTATCATGGATATGCTTTTGGAAATCATCTACAAGCAGGTTGGTTACACTGGCTATACCTCCCTGTGCCTTGGAGGTGTTTGTCTCTTCGAGAGTAGTCTTGCAGCAGAGTGCTATCTTATACTTCTGCGCACGTGCCACCTTGAGGGCAAAACTCATACCGGCTACACCGCCGCCTATTATGAGAAAATCATATTTACGAGTCATAGTTTCGTATATCTATTTGTGGTTGCAAAGTTACTGCAATTTCATAGTATTTGCAATAGAAAAGACTATAGAACTTAGAATAACATTCTGTTCCATAGCATCTTGAGAAAGTCGAATATATAGAGGCACTCTACGGTCACCCCTGTATTAGCGACATTCTCTATACGCCTATTGAACTTATCTCGCGAGACGACAAGGCAGCGACATGCAGGAAACTCTGTACAGAACTCTTTGAAGTTAGTCAAGTGCTTATTCTGTACCTCCTCCGTAGATTTAATCTCTATGCCTATCTCCGCATCACCGATAAGTGCGTCTATCTCCTTGCCGTTGTAGGTACGCCAATAACTGAGTTTCTTGCGGTTGTGCGTATAACCGATATAGGCTTGTAGTTCTTGTATAACAAAATGCTCGAAGCAGTGACCATATTCAGCACTGCCGGGTGCCAACGATGTACGCCGCATTAGATAGTTATACACCCCTACGTCGAAGAAATAGAACTTGGGTGCCTGCACCACCTTACGCTTGACCGTCTGGGTATAAGCAGGAATCATATAGCCTATCAGTGTGTCCTCCAAGATAGAGAAATACTCCTTAACCGCTTTGGCTGACACGCCACAGTCACTGGCGATATTGCTATAGTTGACTACTTCGGAATCCGACAACGCCGCCACCTCCAAGAACCGCTGAAAGGCGTCCAAGTTCCTAACCAATGCTTCTTCTTTAATCTCCTCACGCAGATAGACGTCTATGTACCCTGCCAACAACGTTTGTGGGCGAGAACTCAGATAATGCGGCGGCAGCATACCATAGAGGAGAGCCTTGTCTAAGTTGAGGTCAGGTAGTTCAGCACTCACAAAAGGATAGAAATAACATGGCAACGCCCTGCCACCCAAAGTGTTATATCCCTTGCGTTTTAGTTTGCGAGCACTGCTCCCGCACAGCACAAAACGCAGGTTCTTATGCTGTATGAGCCGGTGCACCTCGTTAAGTAGTTGCGGCACTTCGGGTATTTCATCTATGATAACGACAGCCCCCTCCTCCTTATCCTTCAGCATCTCGTATAGCAACTCAGGACGAGCCGTGAGACGTCTCCGCACCTCACTATCCAACAAGTCAAAATAAACGGCACCCTTAAATTGTGCCTCCAAGAACGTACTCTTACCTGTCTGACGTGCACCAAAGAGAAACACACTACATTCTAACTCGCTGTTTAACTGATAATAACGCTGTATCATAATCTGTATAACTTAGTAATAGTACTTCCGATTTTTCATGAATATCGGATGTACTACTCCTGATTTTCTTGAAATATCCGACGCAAAAGTACTAATCTTTCTTGATACGCGCAAATAATGATTGTTTTTTACGGTCTTGCCATTGGTACAAGTCCTCTAATGGTTCATCGTTCTCTGTCTAAACAGTTCCCCCTCTTTTCGGGCACTACTGTTCTTCTCCTGTTATTTTCATTAGATATGCTTTGGCTGCCTCATACTCGTTGGGTATCACACCGTCGAGTATGGCGTCTTTAATAGCATTTTTTATTTCTCCCACACGTGCACAGGGAGGCAAGTGCAACAGTTCCATAATCTCCTCTCCTCGTATTGGCGGTTGGAAATTACGAATACGGTCACGCTCCTCCAGTTCTACCATCTTCTGTCTAACCAATTGGTAGTTGCTATGGTAACGTTTCACCTTTTCCTCGTTACGAGATGTTATATCGGCATCGCACAACAACATCAAGTCGTCGATATCATCTCCTGCCTCAAACAACAATCGGCGCACAGCGGAGTCTGTGACGACATCCTCTATCAAACTGATAGGACGCATGTGCAGATCCACCATCTTGATGATATAGTCCATCTTCTCATTCTGAGGCATCTTCATTCTCTTGAAGATACGAGGAATCATCTTGGCTCCTATATAGTTATGATTGCGGAATGTCCACCCTGCTTGCGGGTCCCACGCTTTAGACTTAGGTTTGCCTATATCATGCAGCAATGCTGCCCAACGCAGCCATAGGTTATCCGATTTAGCAGAGAGGTTATCCAGCACCTGCAATGTATGTAGGAACACGTCCTTATGTCCTCTCCCCTCTCTCGTATCCACTCCTTTGAGTGCGGCCAGTTCCGGGAATATCAGAGGTAGCAGTCCCGTCTTATCAAGTAGTGTCCAGCCTATAGACGGGCGTCGCGAGAGCATTATCTTATTCATCTCCTCCACGATACGTTCCCGTGTGATGATATGGATACGTTCACGATTACGCTCTATGGCATCAAACGTCTCTCTGTCAAGATAAAAACCCAATTGCGCAGCAAACCGCACGGCTCGCATCATACGCAAGGGGTCATCGGAAAAAGTGATATCCGGGTCTAAGGGTGTACGTATGACGCACTCCTCAAGGTCTTGCATTCCGCCAAAGGGGTCTATCAACTCGCCATAACGTGCCTGATTGAGACATATAGCCATAGCATTGATGGTGAAGTCACGCCTATTCTGATCGTCTTGTAGTGTTCCATCCTCTACAATAGGGTTGCGTGAGTCACGTTGATAACTCTCCCGTCGTGCCCCTACGAACTCTAACTCCGTATCCCCTTTCTTTACTTGTGCAGTACCATAGGTGCGAAACACGTTAAGATGTGCTCCGTGTCCCAGGCGTCGCGTTACTGCTTCCGCGAGTTGAATGCCACTACCTACTACCACAACATCGATATCAGTACTCTCACGATGTAGTATCAGGTCGCGCACCCATCCACCTATCACATAGCATTCAAGTCCTATCTTGTCTGCCTCCTCACCGATGAGGTGTAGTATGGGGATTTCTATTTTAGGACTATCTATCCTCATCTTTTTGGCACACGAGGTTGTCTAACATCCGTTAGGCAACCTCGTTAAATCATTGTCGTAATACGGTTGTGTGATTAGCGTACACGTTCGCAATAACTACCATCACGTGTATCAACACGTATAATCTCTCCCTCATTGATGAACAATGGTACGCGAATCTCTGCGCCAGTTTCCAGCTTAGCAGGTTTGAGTGTGTTGGTAGCAGTATCTCCTTTCAGACCGGGCTCTGTATATGCAATAGCCAACTCTACTTTTGTAGGCAACTCTGCAAAGAGAATAGTGTCCGTAGAAGCATCCGAAACGACGTCACATACAAACCCCTCTTTGAGAAAGTCAACTCCCGTTATCAGATCGTGGGCGATAGGAACTTGCTCATAGGTCTCCTGATTCATGAAGATATAGTCAGGTCCTTCTTTGTACAGGTACTGGTACGGACGGCGCTCTACACGCACATCTTCCAGTTTCTCACCGATATTAAAGCGGCGTTCCAGTACACGACCATCTACTACATCTTTGAACTTTACACGCATAATCGTGTTTCCTTTCCCCGGCTTAACATGCAGGAACTCAATTACGAAATACAAACGGCCGTCCATACGGATGCACACACCGTTCTTGACATCTTGTGAATTTATCATATCTGTTAGTTATTTATTCGCTTTGTATAATCTGCCTATCGAATAACAAGCAGGGATACTAAATCGGCTGCAAAGGTAGTGAAAGATTTGCAAGTATGCAAATCCTTGTTTATTCGTTGATGAGTTTATCAGTTGATGCGTGGTTGAAAGGGGGTTGAGTGCTGTTTAGAAAAAATCAGTGGTATCGACTGAGTACTTGGTTATATATGTTCCTCACTTTGAGTCCTGCATCATACCAGCGTATATTGTTTACATCTTCACGTCCGAGCGTGTGTAACGACTGGTACATAGCGGGGTATGTTACTATTCCGTATATTGCGTCTGCCATAGCATCTATATCCCAATAGTCTGTTTTGATAGCATGTTGCAATATCTCAGCACATCCTGACTGTTTACTGATGATGGTGGGTGTGCCTACCTGCATCGCTTCGAGCGGTGATATACCAAAGGGCTCGCTGACACTGGGCATGACGTACACGTCACTCTCGGCCAGCATCTCTTGCACTTGTCGTCCGCGCAAGAATCCTGTGAAGTGGAAATGGTCCGTTATGCCACGTTGCGCAACCAAGTCAATCATCTTTGTCATCATATCTCCACTACCTGCCATGACAAAACGTACGTTCTTCGTACGCCGCAGCACACGTGCTGCCGCCTCGACAAAATATTCAGGTCCTTTCTGCATTGTGATGCGTCCAAGGAAAGTGACGATCTTATCTTTGCGTGGTGTCTTAGTGAAGGTATCAGCATCTGCCAAAGGCTCTACAGCGTTGTGTACAGTGCTCACTTTAGCAGGGTCTTGATGATACTTCTCGATAACCGTGTTGCGTGTGAGATTGCTGACGCAGATGATATGATCGGCTTCATCCATTCCTCGTTTTTCAATGTCATAAACAGTAGGATTGACATTCCCCCGACTACGGTCAAAGTCTGTGGCGTGTACGTGAATAACCAGAGGCTTGCCTGATATATGTTTAGCAAAGACTCCGGCAGGATAAGTGAGCCAATCATGGCTATGTAAGATATCAAAATCCAGACTATGTGCCAGTACACTGGCGACCGCCTCGTAGTTGCCAATCTCTTCGAGCAAATTATCCGGATAACGTCCGGAGAAATTGATACATCCAAGGTCATCCGTACCTATCCGTCTATAGTCATACCGTATGCCATCACGGAAATGGAAGTACTCCTCTGCAGACATCCGTCCTTCCATACGATGGCGTACATAGTCATAATTATTGTCTTTCCATACAACAGGAATACTATTGGCCCCGATGATACGCAGGAATGACTGGTCTTCGTCCCCCCATGGTTTAGGGATGACAAATGTTATCTGCATATCGTTTTGTTCCGACATGCCGCGTGTCAGTCCATAACTGGCTGTACCTAATCCTCCTAAGATATGAGGGGGGAACTCCCATCCAAACATTAACGCTTTCATCTCACTCATACTTCTTTAGGGTGTTACATACCGCTATCACAGCCGCCACACTGGGTGCATAACTCATTCCTCCATGTCCTTTGTAGGGGGGGTTGCCGTCATATAACTCGTTTAGTGTACCGATGCATAACTCGCTCATCTCGGCTTCATATCCTACTAATAAGCGTCGTATAAAACTCTCGCCAGAATGTTGATATACCCGTAGATAGGCTTTGGCATAAGCAGATATGGTACATGGCCACACAGGTCCGTTATGGAAATTGCGATCACGCTCCAATTGTCCTCCTATATATTCAGGGCGATAATCGCCACTCTTCGGTGATATGGTGCGCAGTCCCTTAGGCGTATATAACTCTTTTGTACAGATGTCCACAACTGCTTTCTGTTGATGTTTATCCAATGGAGAATAAGGGAGTGACACGGCTAATATCTGGCATGGCCGAACCTCTTTATTATGTATGTCCTCTGCGACGAAATCATCCAAGTAACAGCCATTCCAGAAGGTATGCACAAAGCTATCCTTTGTTATCTCAGCCTGGTATTCCATAAGGTCTGCTATCTGTTCTTTACCCATCAGTCGCAGCATATCTGCCGCGAAGTGGAGCGCGTTGTACCATAACGCATTATGCTCTACCACATAGCCTGTACGAGGCGTAATCGGTCTGCCATTCTCCGTAGCGTTCATCCACGTGGCAGGTTTCTCTGTACCATCTACCCATAGCAAGCCATTATTATGCAAGAACAGTCGTGGATGTTGCTGTTTGCGTATAAAATTGACTATGTCTATCACCAACTGCCCATAGAGTCGTGCTGCCTCTTCGCTTGTTGTATATTCCGCATATGCCTGTATTGCCCGCACGAACCAGAGCAGCACATCGGGGTCGTCTATCCCCACTAACTTCCCCTGTTTGCCTGCCATAAACTCCCGTATCTCCTCGATAGCCGTACGGTTGACTATGGCGTCCCAGTACTCTGGGCGTCCTATGCCGAGCGTACATGCAGCCACCGAGGTAAATTCTTCACGTGCTGAAGCGCGGAACCAAGGGTATCCAGCCAGCAGATAACACTTATCTCCTTCACGTTTATAGAACTGTGCTGCAGCGTTCGACAGGCAGCCAAACATATCATTACGTGGGACACGCCTTGCCAATTCTTTAGTCCAGAGAGTTTTTAACGTATTGGTTTTGACCTCACTTATCCCCGCAGAAAAGATGATACTCTCCCCTCTCTTGACAGGTACTTCGAAATAGCCCGGTACCAATTGGTCTTCTTTATAGGCAAAACCACGTTCTTGCTCCTTAGGATACTCGATACCTTTGTACCATTGTGGGCAGTGTGTGTATGTTACTTTTTTGGAACACTGCATAAACAACTCTGGATATGTGGTGTACATACGGCACGCTCTGCCATTCTGTACCTCACGCATATCCGCATTGGCTTGGTCATTCTCTACCGTCAGTTCGTTGACATTTCTAAAGGCTAAGAACGGTTTGAGTCGCAGTATGGTAGGCGAGTGCGCCTCCACAAGTGTATAACGGATGAGGACACGTGGTTCAAAACTAACCAATATACGTTCTTTCGTGAGAATAACTCCTCCCACACGATACGTTGTCTTACTGATTACTTCGCAGTCGAACTCACGGATATACTTATGTCCATTTGGAGCATAGACGTTCCACCCGTACTTATGAATCCCCAAGTTAAACTCTGCTCCATGCTGAATAACGGTCTCATCAAGGCTGCCCAGCAGTACATAGTTCCCTTCCGGCAATGGATCATGCAACGGTAGTACGAGTTGTCCATGGTACTTACGCGTGTTGCAGTTGACCAACGTAGTGGAACTATACGCACCGGCTCTGTTGGTGCGTATCATCTCCTTGCTCAGGCTCCGTTCCAAGTTAATGAGCAGTGTCTTATCAAAATTGAGGTAACTCATCGTTTCGTTACATTTCTTTTAGTTGTATTTCCCCTCGTATTTCACTTCTGCGTCCATACAGAACTGGCGTATCTGTTGTTCAGCATCACGTTTACATATCAGCAACACTCCATCCGATTCTGTAACGATAGTATTATCCAGTCCCTGTATCACTGCCAAATGCCCATCAGGTAGTGCGACCATATTCCCGTGACTATCATAGTAAAGGGTATTGCAATGGAGTGTGACATTTTGGTTATCATCTTTCTCTCCTAATTCATACAGAGATCCCCATGTGCCCAGATCGCTCCATCCAAAGTCAGATGGCATAACATAGACATTCTCTGCTTTCTCCATAACGCCGTAATCGATGGATATATTCGGGCAGGTTGGGAATATCTCTTGTATAAATGCGTTTTCTTTGTTTGTCCCCATGTATTGTTCACCTGCTGCAAATTTCTCTGCCATCTCCGGGATAAACGTACGGAAAGCACGTCGTATTGTCCGTATGTTCCAAAGGAATATGCCTGAGTTCCACAAGAAATCTCCACTCTCTACGAACATCTTTGCCATTGCGAGTTCCGGTTTCTCGGTAAACGCTTTCACTTTGTATATCTGTCCCTCCTCTATTTCGCCACTACTCAGTGCCTGGATGTATCCATATCCCGTTTCCGGACGCGTAGGTTTCATCCCGAGTGTGAGCAAGGCATCATTCTGTGCGACAAATTGCAGTCCTGTTTGAATAGTCTGTACAAATGTCTCCTCTTGCAGTATCAGGTGGTCACTTGGTGCCACGACTATGTTTGCCTTCAACTGTTCATCATCTGTTGTTGTGCATCCGTCTAATACGGCTTGTTTGCGTACGCGGGATTGTATGTGTGCTATAGCGTATGCTATACACGGGGCAGTGTTTCTGCGTGCGGGTTCACACAGTACTTGATCGGGTAACATGTCCGGTATCTGCTTCAGCACGACATCACGATAGCGCACATTGGTCACGATGATGATGTTACGGATAGGGACTATGGGAAGAAATCTATCGACTGTCATCTGTAACAGACTACGTCCGGTACCAAAGAAGTCAAGGAACTGTTTGGGCTTATCGTTGCGGCTGGACGGCCAGAAACGGCTGCCTACCCCTCCCGCCATAATGACGCAATAGTTGTTCTCTTTCATATCTTGTTTCATGTTTTAAGGTTCTTGTCTATTGTTTATTTAGGCTATTCGTCCTATTCTATTACCGTGCAAAGATAGTACTTTTTTATTGGTTGTACAAGTGCATTTGTGAAAAAACACACAGAGTGGTGCATTGGGTATATGGAATCACCCAGTAATCACACAGTAATCACCCAATAATCACCCAATGTATGTATAGAGTTAGTATGGTGTATTCCTGGTGTGTTGTGGTGTATTCATTGATGTATTCATAGTGTATTGCGGTATTATTCATGGAGTATTGTGGTGTATTCATTGATGCATTCATAGTGTATTGTGGTGTTATTCATGGAGTATTGTAGTGTATCCATTGGTGTATTCATTTGAGTCTATTGTTATATCATTTATTTTTTCTACCTTTGCACCATTATTAGTGTATTGAGCAGAAGCATATGCGAAAGAGAGTGTTGGTTACATACCATAGGGTGCAGCGGCTTGTTATAGTGGTTGTGTTATTGATGGTTGCGTTTGTATCATGCAGGCGTGCGATTGTTCCCAAGCCGTACGGATACTATCGTATTGCCATCCCTGACACGCTGTATGCAGACTATTCCGTTGTTGATTGTCCCTACTCATTTGCCTTGTCTAAAAATGCAAAGGTGGAGCCCCGCTACCATGATGGGGAGCAGTATTGGATAGACATTATTTATCCGACATTGAATACGACGATACATTGCAGTTACAAACCTGTCACCAACAATTTGCGTGTCTTGTCCCGTGATGCCCAGGAGTTTTTATACAGTCATGTTACTGTAGCGTCTGCTATTCCGGAGCAAGAGTTCAGCAATGCAGCCTCTCATGTATGGGGTGTATATTATGAGTTACATGGTAATACAGCCTCGCCCATTCAGTTCTATTTAACCGATTCCATCGAGCATTTCTTTCGTGGTTCGGTCTATTGTAACACTATTCCCAACCAAGACTCTTTGGGTCCGATATATGATTATATGCGAACAGATGTGCGGCGTCTGATAGAGTCATTTCGTTGGGAGGACAAGCATTAGTACCATGCGTATTTTGGACTACATATCCCGAGAACGTGCCTTAGGTCACCCGTTATTGGCCGTATTGATTGATCCGGAGAAGGCAGAGTGTGTTGAGGCGTTGCTTCCATACATAGACATGCCTGATATACTGCTGATAGGAGGTAGTACAGGTTCTTGTTCTCCCGAATTCATCGATAAAATCCGCCGTTATACCACACGTCCTCTGATACTTTTCCCGGGTCGTATAGAGCAGGTGGCACGCGGTGCAGATGCCTTGTTATTCTTGAGTATGTTGTCGTCACGCTGTCCGGACGTATTGATAACCCCTCATATCCAAGCCGCGTGTACGATACGCTCATCCGGGTTAGAGTGCATCGCAACAGGTTATATATTGGTTGACGGGGGGAAAAAGAGCAGTGTAGAGATAGCGACACATAGCGCGCCTATCCCTCAGACAGACGTCACCACCATTGTCAGCACGGCTGTTGCCGGTCAGTTATTGGGTAAACAGCTAATCTATTTAGAGGCGGGTAGTGGTGCGAACACTCCAGTGTCTGAAGATATCATTTGTGCCGTGCGTTCACAAGTGGATGTAGGTCTGTTAGTGGGTGGTGGTATCTGCTCGCCCGAGGGGATGGTTGCTGCTTTTTCAGCCGGTGCAGATATCGTTGTTATCGGTAATCACTTTGAGTTTCATCCGGAGCAAGTGCCTCAGTTTATGTCCTATAAAGAAGCCTATGCCAGCCGTCGATACAGATGATATTCGTTATATGCGTCTTGCCCTACATGAGGCTCATGTCGCCCTGTCGGCAGGTGAGGTGCCTATAGGCTGTGTGATCGTGTCGCAGGGACAGGTGATAGGCCGAGGGCATAACTTAACAGAGACCCTGCATGACGTCACAGCCCATGCTGAGATGCAGGCTATCACTGCCGCAGCGGGAGAGTTGGGTGGGAAATACTTGGCGGATTGTACGTTGTATGTGACTGTCGAGCCATGTGTGATGTGTGCAGGTGCCATAGGTTGGGCACAGATACGTCGTGTCGTCTATGGTACCGCAGATGTGAAACGAGGGTTCTCTCTCTTTGCCCCCAAAGCACTACATGCGAAATGTACGATCTCATCGGGAGTTTTAGAAGATGAGTGTCGAGAACTAATACAAACATTCTTTCAAAACAAACGCTTATGAAGAACAGGATGACTTCCGCATTGCGTATCACTTGTCAAGTGGTGTCTTTGGTAGCCCTTGCAGCCTTATCATTGTATCTTTTCCCCCGTTATAACAACCCTTTCAAGTATCATTTCGAGATAGGTCAGCCTTGGGGTTATGGTCTGATGACAGCAGAGTTTGACTTCCCTATCTACAAGTCCGAAGCACAGTTAGCGAAGGAGCGTGCGGAGGTATTGCGTAATTTCGTACCATGCTATACGATAGACTCCTCTGCTGCGCAGCAGGATATATACATTGTTTCCCTGTCGGAGTCAGACAGGATAAAGAATCTCGGTTGTTCACGCATATCGGTACTAAAGAATCGTGTAGCCACTTCTATCGCCATACAGGATGTTTACACACAGAAATCAGCGTATGAGTTGACGGGACAGACCTTAAGTCCTAACTTGGTATATGACTCGATTACATCGGAGAACTTACGACAGAACTTATTGTCATCTATCTCATTGACACAAGGTATGGTGCAGTCAGGAGAGAAGATAATAGATACTGGAGAGATAGTGACCGAAACGGATTATCAGATATTAGTATCGTTACGTCATGTGTTAGAGGAGAAAAACATATCGAAACGTCAGTCTATCACAGCAACCGTAGGTAGCGGACTGCTAATAGTGATATCATTGGTGGTATTTGTGCTGTACTTATATGTCTTCCGTCGTAAGTTATTGGAAAACTTGAACAACATGTTGTTCTTTGTCATTCTGATGGCTATCGTCGTAACAACCTCTTTTTTGGTATTGCGTTACGCTCCGTTAGGTATAGTATATCTGATACCTTTTGCTTGGGTCCCTATTATCACTCGTGTCTTTTACGATTCACGTACGGCAGTATGCCTCAACCTGATAACGGTGTGCATTGTCTCGATGGCAGTCCCCGCCCCTTATATGTTTATCATTCTACAGGTGACTGTGGGTATGGTTGCGGTGTCGAGTTTGCGTGATATGACACAACGCGCGCAGTTGGCGCAAACCGCTCTTTGGGTATTTATTGCTTATTCAGTGGTCTATACAGCCATTGTGATGTTGTTATCCGGAGATATGCACGATATTGATTATCACTACTATATCTATTTTGCCATCAATGCGGTATTAGTTATCTGTTCGTATGGTGTCATCTACCTGTTTGAGCGCACCTTCAATCTTGTGAGCAATATCACACTCGTCGAGTTGACGAATGTCAACTCCAACCTGATGCATGAGTTTGCAGAGAAGGCTCCCGGCACTTTTCAGCACTCGCTACAGGTTAGTAATCTGGCTACTGAGGCAGCCAAATGTATAGGTGCCAAGGTGTTGTTGGTTCGTACCGGTGCTTTATATCACGACATAGGCAAGATGATGCATCCGGAGTATTTCACAGAAAATCAGGTTCCCGGTTGTAACCCCCTATTAGAGATGTCCACTACCGATGCGGCACGTGTGGTGATTGCTCATGTGACAGATGGTGAACGTATAGCACGCAAGCATCACCTGCCTGAGGTGATAGTACATTTTATTCGCTCGCACCACGGCACATCGGTCGTTCGTTATTTTTACAACACCGCTATCAACCAGGCGAAAGAAGCAGGGCTGAATACGTCTGATGTGAATATCGCTGAATATATGTACCCTGGTCCAAAGCCATCGACCAAAGAAGCCGCTATACTGATGATGGCAGATGCGATAGAGGCTCGTTCACGTAGTCTGACAGAGATAACCGAACAATCCATATCCGATATGGTGGATAGCATGATCAACCAACAGATGAACGATGGTCAGTTTGCCGAGACACCACTATCTTTCAAGGACTTAGAAGAGATCAGGTGTGTCTTTAAGCAAAAGATATTAGCCATGAATCACCATCGTATTGCTTATCCCGAGATAAAAAACTGATTGACATGTCTCGTTCCTATCCGTTATATTTAGCTCCGATGGAGGATGTCACCGATCCTGCTTTCCGGTTGTTATGTAAACGTTTTGGTGCGTCCCGTGTCTATACAGAGTTTGTGAATGCCGATGCTTTGGTTCGTGATGTATCTTCGACGATGCGTAAACTGCAGATAAGTGACGAAGAACGTCCTGTGGCTATTCAGATATATGGTCGTGAACCTGAGAGTATGGCAGATGCCGCAAAGATAGTTGAGCAGAGCTGTCCTGATTTTATAGATATCAATTTCGGGTGCCCAGTCAAGAAAGTAGCAGGCAAGGGTGCCGGAGCCGGGCTATTGCGCGATATCCCCAAGATGCTGTCCATCACCCGTGCAGTGGTAAATGCAGTACATATACCTGTGACCGTGAAGACTCGTTTGGGTTGGGATGATGAGCATCGCATCATTGTAGAGTTAGCAGAGTCTTTGCAGGATTGTGGTATTGCTGAGTTGGCGATACATGGGCGCACCCGTTGTCAGATGTACCACGGGGAGGCTGATTGGACACTGATAGGAGCAGTAAAGAATAATCCTCGTATGCATATACCCATCATTGGTAACGGAGATGTTACCAGTCCAGAGCGTGCAAAAGAGTGTTTCGATCGTTACGGTGTGGATGCAGTGATGGTTGGTCGTGCCACTTTCGGTTGCCCTTGGATTTTTGAAGATATGGCCCATTACCTATGTTCGGGAGAGTTTCTTCCCCACCGCGATATGCAATGGTGTGTAGATATACTCAAAGAGCATGTTGAGCGCAGCATAACATGGATAGGTGACGAGCGTAAGGGTATAGTGCATAGTCGTCGGCATTTTGCGGCCTCTCCTGTCTTCAAGGGGTTAAATAACTTCAGGCAGACACGCATCGCTTTGTTACGGGCAGAAACGAAGGAAGAAGTCTTTCGTATTATGGACGAGATTGTCTTACAATGGGGAGAGCATCCGTAAACAGTAAAAGAGCAAGAAGGCTACCTGACCAATGTCAAGTAGCCTTCATGCCTAATGATTATATGTCTTTATAAGAACATATAAACCTGTTGTTAATGACACATACCCGGTATCATCAGTTCAGGGATGAACTCCACAACACCGACCTCTTGTGCAACAGGGTTAATTTTCTGTACCAGACGTGCAGGTTTACCCTCCTTAGGTGCGTTGTACACATACTCAAGAGTGAAGGCTTTGGTGGTGAAACCTCCATCGTAGCCAGCAGCTGCAAAAACAAATGTCTCACCATCAGCAAGATTCTTATAGTAGACACTCTTGTCGCCTTTATATAAGTAAGAACTGATTTTGCTCCCATAGTACGATACTGCAGCCTCAAGGTATTTCATGGGAGAGTTATCATAGCTCTTCTCTAATGTCGATTTTTTAGTCCCTTGGAACAGGTATGCCTCAGTCTTGACAGAAGGAGTTATTGAGATATGGACAAGTGTATCCACAGACGTACTGCTCGTCTTATAAGAGATAGAATCAAACTTTATCTCGATGGTCATGTCAGACGGAACAACATCTGCCGTCTTGAAAGGAAGGCGAGTCATTTTTGGACTAGGCTTTTCGTTCTCGACGTCAATACCAAAAGCGAACATCACATAATCAGTAGATGCTGTCAAGCCAGTAGCACTCAACTCTTTCTTCCCTTTGAACAAAAAGTCTTTCAAGGTCTTATTGTATCCGTAAGCAGCGTATTGTTGGATCATCTTATTGAGATTGGTCAATACTAACTCCGCCAATTCTGCATCAGAGGTAGTGTTTGCCATTTCTGCAGTAGCATATCCACAGTAATAATACCCATCTTCATCAGAAGGAGTAATGGAAACGGTACACGTCGTTGGCGTGACGCCGACCTGTGCAAGTTCCAGCGTAACAGGATTATTATATACTGTCAATTTTGTGGCAGCTTCTAATGTCCCAACCGAAGCAATGATGTTACACTCTCCATCGGAGACAGCCTTAACAAGTCCCTTCTCATCAACAGTAGCAATGTTCATGTTAGAACTCTTCCACTGCACAACCATAGTGGTATTCTCTGGCTGTATTACTGCTGTTAACTGCAGAGTGGAGTCCACATACAGTGTTGCCTCTTTCTGCGTAGAGATGGATGTTGCAGGTATCTCTTCAGGTTTGCAAGAGACTGCACACGCAGCTACTGCTATAAGTGCTATAGCTGCTAAATTTTTGAATGTCTTCATAAAAAGTTTGTTAGTAGTTATTAGATATTATGACTATATGTGTCCCTATTATGTTACAGAAGCACACAGGGACACATGGTTATTATTTCTTAAGAGCTTTACGTTCTTTGCGACGCTGTTGCGCTTGTTGGATATCATAAGCCAGAGGCGTGGCAATACATAATGTAGAGTAGGTTCCTATGATGACACCCATCAAGAGAGCAAATACAAAGCCACGTATTGTCTCACCACCGAAACAGAAGATTGCGAGTAACACAACAAGAGTTGACATAGATGTTGAGAACGTACGGCTGAGTGTATGGTTCAACGCATCATTCATATTCTGCAGACGTGGACGCTTTGGATAGAGTTTATTGTACTCACGCACACGATCAAAGACCACAACCGTATCGTTGATAGAGTAACCTATGACGGTCAAGATTGCCGCGATGAACGATTGGTCAATCTCCATAGAGAATGGCATCACTTTCCATAGGATAGCATACATACCGAGAATAATAATCGTATCGTGTGCCAATCCTGCCAATGCGCCCACAGAGAAAGCAAAGTTGCGGAAGCGCAAGAGGATATAAAGGAATATACCTAACAATGCGGCCAACACAGACCAAACAGCAGCCTTAGTAATGTCGTCAGCAACAGCCGGTCCAACCTTCTGCGATTGCATGATACCAATCTCAGGGTTGATCTCTGTGGACTTAAAGTCGTCTAAAGTGATATTCTCTGCCAAGAATGGTTTGCAGCCTTCGTAGAGCAACACCTCTATCTGTGCATCAACGTCGTCGGAATCATCTGCAACACGGTAGTTAGTAGAGATACGCACTTGATTAGCATCACCTATTGTAATGACGTTGAGCGCAAAAGTCTCATCATCATCCAGTTGCGCTTTAGCCTCCATAAACACCTTATCGAGGCTACTACTTACCTCCTCTGTGTTGACAGGTTGTGCGAAACGAACGATATAGTTCCGTCCTCCTGAGAAATCAATACCTAAGTTCAGTTTACCCATGATGTGAGGATCCAATCCAAGGATACCAACGATGATGAGTACGCCCGATATGATATAGGTGACCTTGCGTGCACCGATGAAATTAGCATTGGTGTTCTGCAAGAAGTTTTGCATCAGTTTAGTGGTGAAGGATATCTCCTTAGCATCATCTTTCTTGGCATAAAGTTCAAGCAACAGACGAGTGATAAATACCGCTGTCAGGAACGAAGATATGATACCAATCATATAGGTAACCGCGAAACCTTTGATAGGTCCGGTCCCGAAAATGGCAAGTATGGCTCCAGTCAAGAAAGAGGTAACGTTGGAGTCAATGATGGCAGATATAGCACCCTTGAAACCATCTTGTATTGCCTTACGGAGGTTCTTACCTGCTGCCAACTCCTCTCTAATACGCTCGTATATCAGCACATTGGCATCAACAGCCATACCCATTGTCAACACGATACCTGCTATACCAGGCAACGTGAGCACAGCAGAGAAAGATGCCAGAATACCTACTAAGAGGAACACGTTACAGAGCAGTGCAAAATCAGCTACCAAGCCAGGTAACAGTCCATAATAGAATATCATGTAGACAAGGATCAGTATGAACCCAAGTACAAAACTCCAAAGACCATTCTGGATTGCCTCATGACCCAATGAAGGACCAACCACATCTTCTTGAATAATACGTGCAGGCGCAGGCATCTTACCAGACTTGAGGGTGTTTGCCAAGTCTTTAGCCTCCTCAACAGTGAAGTTACCTGTGATTTGCGAGTTACCTCCGGCTATCTCATTCTGAACCGTTGGGAAACTATATACATATCCATCCAGCACAATGGCAATAGACTTACCGATGTTATCACGTGTGATACGTTGCCAATCGCGAGCACCTTCGGCATTCATTAACATAGACACATTGGCAAAAGCTGATGTCTGCCCGAAATCAGCACGTGCATCCGTGATGACATCCCCCTCCATAGAGGGACGCCCATTGGTCTGAGCCTTGAGAGCCACTAATTGGTAATATATATCGGCATCATCCACAGCCTTTACCGTCCAACGCAGGCGGAGTTCACGAGGCAAGATAGACTTGGCAATAGAAGAATTCAATATCTCCATCACACGGGCAGTATCCGTATAATGAACTGTACCAACAACAGGTCCCCTATAGGCTTGCCCGGACTGACTGACTGATGGGTTCAAGACTGCAAACAGAGGATTCTGCTTTTTGTACTGCTCCAAAGCAGCAGCCTCATCTTCTGCAATCGCTGCAGCACTATCCGATGATAAGTTCTCAACGAGAGCATCGATATCATCCGCGGTAGCCTCTGGAGTCTTTACCTCCTCAACAGGTTGGGCAGTGGTTGTTGTTTGGGCAGACTCGTTGCTTGCATTAACGCGAGCAAACTCACTATTGATTTGTACCAACTGAGGCAATATCTCTGCCAAATCGTATGTCTCCCAAAACTCAAGATTAGCAGAACCTTGCAGGAGCTTGCGCACACGCGCAGGATCCTTAATACCCGGTAACTCTATCAATATGCGACCGGGCTGACTAAGTTTCTGGATATTAGGTTGCACAACACCGAAACGGTCAATACGAGTACGCAACACGCGGAAGGAGTTATCAATAGCACCATCTACCTCTTCGCGTAACACTTTCTCTACTTCTTGGTTGGTAGAATTGAGTGTCACCTTGTCTTTCAACTCAAATGTGGAGAACACCGATGCTAACTTCGCATTCTTATCTAACTCGTAGAACGACTCAAAGAACAGAGTCATAAAGTCAGAACCCGACTTCCTCTGTTTCTCTTGCGCCATAGCGAGAGCCTGGTTGAACGTCTCGGTAGTATTATATCCACTAAGTGCACGGAGAATATCAGGTACAGACACCTCCATTGTGACGTTCATACCACCCTTTAGGTCAAGACCCAAGTTGATCTCTTTCTCACGGCACTCTTTCAACGTGTAGCCGAACCACACTTTTTGGTTCGCAATAGAATCCTTGTAGAAGAACTCCTTTGCATCGTCACCCTGGGCATACTCTACAGCCTTCTTATCATAGTGCCTCGTCACAAACGAAAACGATAGATAGAAAGCACTTGCCAAAGCAAGGCAGACAGCCAAAGTGATAACTAGTCCTTTGTTTTGCATAATCGTTTAGTTGGTTTATTTTGTTATTATAATCTCTTTATCCGAACCTTGCAGACAACAATTCCACACGCCAAATACCAACATCAGTATCCTACACCTCACAAAAAACAACGAGATAGGCACACGATGTGTACTGCATACCTGCAAAGAATAGCGTGCAAAATTAGTATATTTGTTACAGATATGCAAGAGAACAGTGTTTTTTCGCAAAAAAACAGACTGTTTATTTGCACATACCAATCCTTTGTTGTACCTTTGCAGCGCATTTCGAGGAAGTACTACTTAATACACGATGCCTTTTAGGTTAAATCGTCTGTGGGCGAATAGGATTTCTCAACGAGATGATAACAGCGCGGAGTAGAGCAGTGGTAGCTCGTCAGGCTCATAACCTGAAGGTCGGTGGTTCGATCCCATCCTCCGCAACATAGATTGAAAGCCGCTTAGCAGAAACGTTAAGCGGCTCTCTTTATTGGTATCTCGACTCGTCCGACTATGCGAACCGACATCAACCACTATGCTATCCAACAGACCCCTCTAAACTAACCTGGAGCAACTTCTGCGCCTCCACGGCAAACTCCATGGGCAACTTATCCATCACTTCCTTTGCGTAACCATTAACGATCAAACCGACGGCATCTTCAGTGCCTATACCACGTTGCTGACAATAGAATAACTGCTCCTCACTAATCTTACTCGTGGTAGCCTCATGCTCAACGATAGCTGTCGGATTCTGAATCTGCATAGTCGGAAAAGTGTGGGCACCACACAGATCTCCTAACAATAGACTGTCACATTGACTATAGTTACGAACATTGTCAGCATGGGGAACTACACGAACCAAACCACGATAAGCATTCTGACTATGTCCGGCAGAGATACCCTTGCTAACTATACGCGAGCGGGTATTCCTTCCCAAATGTATCATCTTCGTACCCGTATCAGCCTGCTGAAAGTTATTGGTGACGGCTACCGAATAAAACTCCGCCGAAGAGTTGTCTCCTTTCAATATACAACTCGGATACTTCCACGTAATAGCAGAACCCGTCTCTACCTGTGTCCAACTCAAACGAGCATTCTCATAGGTAATACCTCGCTTCGTCACAAAATTGTAAATACCACCCTTACCCTCTTTATCACCTGGATACCAATTCTGGACTGTAGAGTATTTCACCTCAGCATCTTTATGAACCACAATCTCTACGATAGCAGCATGCAACTGGTTCTCATCACGCATCGGAGCAGTACAACCCTCTAAATAACTCAAGTACGCCCCCTCATCTGCAATCAAAAGGGTGCGCTCAAACTGCCCGGTGTTACTGGCATTAATCCTAAAATAAGTGCTCAACTCCATCGGACAACGAACTCCCTTAGGGATATACACAAACGAACCGTCCGAGAACACAGCAGAGTTGAGCGCCGCATAAAAATTATCCGAATATGGGACTACAGAACCTAAATACCTGCGCACCAAATCAGGATGATCCTGCACCGCCTCTGATATGGAACAGAATATAATCCCTTTCTGAGCCAACGTCTCACGAAAGGTAGTCTTTACCGACACCGAATCCATCACCGCGTCCACCGCCATATTACCTGCCAACGCTGCACGCTCCTCCAAAGGTATACCCAACTTATCAAAAGTCTTCATCACCTCCGGATCTATCGTATCCGAAGACGGATTCACGCCCTGTGCCTTCGGAGCGGCATAATAAGAGATAGACTGAAAATCTATAGCAGGTATCGTTAGATGAGCCCATGTAGGAACAGACATTGATAACCACTTATGATAAGCTTTCAATCGAAACTCCAACAACCAATCCGGCTCACGCTTCTTCGCAGAAATCAAACGAATAACATCCTCATTGAGACCCTTCTCAATGACATCCGTCGCCACATCTGTGGTAAAACCGTACTTGTATTCCTGCTGAGTAATACGCTCTAAGTCCTGCTGCATAAAAGTTTCACTCCTATATGACTACCGACAACAAGAGCCGCCTATCCAGCAGCCCCCTCGAAGAGGTACCTAGCAGATTCGAACCGCTGTCCCCGGTTTTGCAGACCGGTCCCTAACCACTCGGGCAAGGTACCAACACAAGCACCTATCTCTAAATGCGCTGCAAAGGTAAAGGATATTTCCGACATACGCAAGCAAAAAACACAAAACAAATCATTTTTATTGTATGTTCTAAAAAAAAACAATACCTTTGCAGCCGATTTTATGCCGCGATGGTGGAATCGGTAGACACGAAGGACTTAAAATCCTTTGGTCAGAAATGACTGTGTGGGTTCAAGTCCCACTCGCGGTACCAACAGAGAAGAAGGTGTAGAACCTTCTTCTTTGCAATTAACAAGAAACATATACCCAAACATGGAAATAGGACTACAACACACCAGTATCCTCGTCGTCAACAACGACAACTCCGCCGAACATATGGGATCAGGAGACATGCCTGTACTCGCCACACCCGCTATGGTGGCACTCATGGAGAACGCTGCCATGACAGCCGTCAGCAAAGCACTACAAAAAGGCGAAAGCACCGTAGGAGGACACATCAACGTAAGCCATATCAAACCCACTGCTATCGGACAAGAAGTGACCGCAACAGCCACACTAACAGCCATCGATGGCAAGAAACTCACTTTCCATGTATGCGCATATCAGGCAGACACACTGATAGGCGAAGGCGAACATATACGTTTCATCGTTGACAGAGAACGCTTTCTAAGGAAAATAACACAAACACCCACCCGCTAATCATTCACGCGAGGGAAGATCGTCGGAGACTGCCACGAAGTCAATGACACTCGCACCGGGAACAGATACCGCTCCGCTTTCTTCCAACCGCTCGGAGGCGCATCAGGAATCACCCGCTCTCTTATCAATGAGTAGTCCTTCGCATCCAAGGCGTAGTAACGTGTATCAGTAGCAGTATAGATACGTACCGTCCAATCGTGCATGTTACCCATCATCAGTATCTGCATCTGCTGGGGATCATAAGCGGGGATGCCTAACATGCGCAAAGACAATGTCGCCCTATCCACCACGTACATCTTGTACTCACTATCTACAACAAAACCTAAATTGCGCCTATTATCAAACTCCGTCACAAACAACGCTATTAACTCCACACCCTGAGGTACAAGTATATTATGAACCTGAGGGCTACCCTTCACCATCTGTAGTTGATACAACTTCCCTTCCGCATCCGTCATCAAATAACCGTTATCATACGCCTTGCGAACAGAGGGATTACCCCATAACAACCGGACAGGGAACACAAAACCATGTGCTTTCAACACCGATGTGAACATGGCAGACTTCTCCCTATCAACCTCATTACTTGCCGAATTCACAAACTCCAAACCATCAGAGGTTAGACGAAAAACATCGTCCGGCAACTGCAAATCAACGCGACCGGACTCTGAATCTAATAACTCGTATAGTGCTACACGGGGTTTATTCAACTGCGCAGGACTGGTCTTAAAAGTGAACTGCTCACGACGAAGTACCTTACTATCCATCACTTCTCCGAACAACGAATCGGGTAAACGACCATCCGACAACAACTGACGGTAAAAGAAATATGGCAATATAGAATCTGCTTCGTAGGTACTATAGGCTCTACCCTCTCCATCTACAAAAGCACCATCATTGCGAGTAATAAAATCATCCACTATAGGACTGTAATACACAAACGAATCCCCCTTTTCCACAGGTACTAACAGCGAGTATAACCACGGCAGCACCCACATAGCCAATCCCACTGCCACAACGATAACAAACACCCTGTACATGCCCAACCCTGTAACTTTTACTCTCTTTCTCATAATCCAATCCCCCTCTTAAATCTGTCTATACTCAGCAAGGGTAAACCTGCACACAGCACCGTGAAAACGACCATTATCGGCAAAAAGGCATTATACACTTCAGGCATCGTGCTCATGTAAAAACCACGCAGACACACCGCTGCGAACAACAACTCCGGCACGCGCATGACCCAGGTCGGCTCTAACACAACCCATATAGCGAAGAAATAGGCTAACAGACCGGCTATATACCACACAAAAGCAGTCAAAAAGATATGTTGTAGCAACTCCTTAGGAAACCACGAAGACATCACTATAGCACACACACCTAAGTTCAGCACCATCAAACCAACCATCACTATCGCACCATACAAGACCATCACACCCACACTTTTCCATATAGCAACAGGCAGATGTAATGTCAACTTGATGCGCTTCTGCAATACCTCTGGTAACATCTGAGATACACCCAACAACACGCCAACGACCAATGGAACAAAACGCAACATATCTACTAACAACACATCCCTATTCAACAAGGTGTCCCATACCAACATCATGCCATTAGCATCTATCAAACGGCTGACACTCAGTAGTATATATACGCACAAACCCAACGACACAGTTAACGCAAGCAACACTACCATACGGGTCTTCAACCACTCTTTCAGAAACAAACTTCGTAACATATTCTCTATCAATATCTACCTGTCATCTCTATAAAAGTATCCTCCAACGTCATCGTAGGACTCATCAACTCTCCCACAGGACACTGACAAAGGATCTTTCCATAATCCATCACTATACAGTCATCCACTAAACGCTCTAAATCCTGGATGATATGCGACGTCAAAAAAACAGTCTTACCGCCGCTCTTGCAAAAATCACGCAGATACTCCACAAACAACCGACGATAACCGGGGTCAAGACCCAACGAGAAATCATCCAAAATCAATAACTCAGGATCCTGAGCCATCAACAGACCTAAAGCCACTTGAGAACGTTGACCATTGGACATCTGACTCAGACGCTGATAGTCCTTCACATGCAACAAGCCCATCAAGTCGTAGTACGCAGACCTGTTCCAACGTGCATAAAAAGGAGCATAAAAACGCTCTATCTGACCTATCGTCATAAAGGGATACTGGACATGACCCTCCAACAACAATCCTATACGGGAACGGACACTGGACGGCATACTACGCGTATCATAACCCAATAAACGACAACTACCCGACATAGGACGAATAAAACCCGACAATATATTTATCGTCGTAGTCTTACCTGTACCATTCTTACCCAACAGCCCCAATATCCGACCTTTCGGCACACGAAACGACAAGTCTTTATAGATCAAACGCTTGCCGTAGTAGTGCGTCACATGGTCATACTCTATCATTATCTCGTTATCTGCCATATCCAAACACAATACACATTGGCTTTTATACTTACTACAATTGTAGGGACAAAAGTACTACTTTTCAGGTATATACACAAACATCCACGCCATTTTACCCACTATACGTCATTCCCGACAAAAAACCACATAAACACACCTACAAAAATAGGTCACAACAACGTCTGCTTTTCTCACATTTTTGAGCACCTTTTGCATGCAAAAAATAGTGCTGCAGTTGAGCAGAAGATAAGCCGATCTTGAGCAGAACATAAGCCGACCTTGAGCAGGAACAAAACAGCCCTCCCTAAATCCCTATTATTAGTGATACCTACACCCTTGTGTATCCAACACAAATACGGTAATTTTGCAGTCTGTAAGGACAACTGACGACAACCACTCATGAATCGAACTATACACCGAACCATATTTGTCACCCTACTCGCACTATCCCCTATAGTCTTTCACGCACAAGTCAAGATCATCATCACCGACTCACTTACCAACTCCCCTGTCTGCGATGCCGCTGTCATAGCCCTCGAAGCACAACAAAGCACCACTACAAACACACAGGGAGTCGCACCACTCAAACTGCAACCTGGCTACCATACCCTTGACATCACACATGTTAGTTATGGGGAACATATACACCCAATATACATCACCGACACACACCAAACCATCTCTGTCAGACTCAAACAGCAGATACAACAAATCCAGGAGATCGTCGTCACTGCTAACGAGGCCGTCGGAGCAACCACCTCTTCACACATCGGCAAAGAGGCAATGCAACACCTACAACCATCTAGTTTTGCCGATATAGTCAGCATGTTACCGGGAGCCACATCCGGCACGCCAAATCTCACATCGGCAAACACCATAAGACTACGAGAAGCGAACAACGGGACTAACAGCAACGACTATGCCGCAGCATCACTCGGTACAAGTTTCGTCATAGACGGAGCACCTATATCCACCGATGCCAATATGCAATATGTACAAAGCGGGACAAGCGGACAAGACGAACAACGACAAGTAGTCAACAAAGGAGTGGATATGCGCACCATTTCTACCGATGATATCGAGAAAGTGGAGATAATACGAGGAATAGCAGGAGCCGAATACGGAGACGTGACAAGCGGAGTAGTCAAGATAGAACGGACAATGAAACCGACACCATGGCGAGCACGATTCAAAGCAGACGGATTTAGCAAACTATTCTATGTCGGGAAAGGTGTCGGATGGAGGAATGAACAGACAGTACTGAATGTCGGAATAGACTACCTGAATGCCAAGAACGACCCAACAAACACGCTCGAGAACTACCAACGCATCACTGCATCCGTCCGACTGCATAATCGATGGCACATAGACGATACCAACATACGATGGCAAACAAACCTCGATTATACGGGTAGCATAGACAACGATAAATTGGACCCGGACATCAACCACAACAAAGAAGACGCATACCGCAGCGAATACCACCACATGACGTGGGGGAACACACTCAATGTCAACAACAAAACCCAAACATGGTGGTCAACAGCACTGACAACCAACATCAGTTATTCCATAGACCGGATAACACAAAGCAAGTTCATACAACTTACGACACCTATACAACCGATACTCGATAATATGCAGGAGGGACGCAAAGACGTAAAACTACTCCCGTACCAATACGTAGCGAACCACACCGTGGATGGGAAACCACTAAACATATTCATCCGACCCAAAGCCAATTTTCTGTTCCACACGTGGACACTCGACCATAAAACCGCAATAGGCATAGAGTGGAAATACGACAAGAACTACGGACAAGGACAGGTCTATGACATGACAAGACCACTCAACTACTCATCCGCTCTGCGGCCACGTGCATACAACGACATACCTGCTACCAACCAACTCGCATGGTACATACAAGACGATATGCATATCCCTATCCGACGCACATCATTCGACATTGCAATAGGCATACGAGGCACGTCACTACTCGGACTCGACAAACAGTACACCATGCACGGGAAATGCTACATCGACCCACGGGCTAACATCATGTATAATATCCCCGTCAAAAACGGGAAGATATTCCTCGCTGCAGCCGTCGGACAACATACCAAAATGCCTACACTCTTACAGTTGTACCCCAATCTCATCTACGAAGACCTGAAAGTGAGAAACGTAACCATTTCTCCCGATAGCATCATGGATGTATATACACACATCATCGACCCTACGAACTACCAACTGACACCGGCACGAAACTTCAAATGGGAAGTAAGAGCCGGAATAGAAATACACAAACACAACTTCTCCATAACCTATTTCCAAGAACACATGAACGATGGCTTCCGCTCGTGGATCAACTGCACACCATTCACATATACCATCGATTCCATCGCACCAAACGGCAACCGGACACCTCTCACATATACTAAACTTCTCACATACTCCACAACGAAAAACGGTAGCGGGATTATCAAACAAGGTGTCGAATGGCAATATAGTAGCCCACGCATACCTGCTATATACACACGGTTCACCGTCAACGGTGCATGGCTACGCACCACATACAAGAATTCACAAGCCGTATTCTCTACCGAGAAACTCAACGAAGTGATAAACGGCGAAGCGGTACGCGACAAATACATAGGATACTACAACTGGGAGGATGGTAGCGTACGAGAGAACCTGAATACCAATATCATTGCTGACGTCTTTATACCCAAAATAGGACTCACTGTCAGTGCCACACTCGAGATGACTATCTATTCTGCTCAACGGACACTATACAAAGATGGAACACCTATCGCCTATATGGACACATCTGGAGAACTCAAACCTTATACCGAAACCGAAAAGAACGACCCCATACTCAAGGCACTCATATTCAACTACAACCAAGCCTCTTTCCGACAACGTACCACACCTTTCGCCGGATACGTAAACCTACGAGTACAAAAAAGCATCACACAGTATGCCGACATAGCCTTCTTTGTCAACAAACTGTTAGACTACCTCCCTGACTACTATATTGACGGGATAACCATACACCGGAACGCGAATCCTTACTTTGGTATGGAGATAAACTTAAAACTATGACAACAAACAATCATCACATCCACACACTCATCTGTAGCATCACATGCGCCATACTCTTCGCATGCCAACCTATTGACACCGGAAAACAAGAATATCCGGTACAGATAAACGTTAGCCTACCCTCACTGACGGATACGACTACGCAACAGACAACCACTATCAGCGAACTGAAAGTTGTACTCAACGACCTGAATATGGGAAGGCAACATACCTTCATACCACAAGACTATGTGCAAAACGACACATGCCTCACGATGCGCATCAACGCACCGGCAGGCTTCTACGATGCAGATATATCTGTAACCATACTGATAGACTCACTTCCTGTCAGACTACAAGCATATATCAAGAGTATCAGCCTATGTAAACCTGCAACAGACACCGTTCTTTCCTTAACCACTGAAGCCATCGTGGTACAAGAGCGTAGCCAAGACTTCATCTTTGCCGAACTGTCCACATCAGGAACACAAACACCACAGGGGAAAAACTATATTGGCGATAGTTTTTTCGTTCTCTATAACAACACAACAGACACACTCTACGCCGATGGAATCGTACTACTCGAATCAAAACTCAAAAACACACAGAAATACCAATCTATAACACCCTACTTCATCCCCGACTATTTCGGAACCGATGCCATATACCGGATACCGGGCAGAGGACATGATTATCCGGTAGCACCCGGAGCAACAGTTCTACTTGTTGATAACGCACAAGACCACCGGAAAGCAAACCCCGCATCGTTCGACCTGAGCCGCGCAGACTTCGAATGGTACGACCAGTCAACAAGCGCAACGGTAACCGACATCGACAACCCGGATGTGCCGAATATGGACAAGATATATTGCTATACAATGACAATATGGTTGCCTAACAGACAAGGAAACACCTCCTTCGCTATCGCACGGTTCCCGGAGAATATGACAGACTCGGCTTTTCTGGCAGACTACCGACTGACGTATGACTATCTGCTCATCACCAGCGCAGGCAACTTCAACATGTCTGCCACATGCTATATCGTACCCAACGCATGGATACTCGACTGTGTTAACACCTGCCCAAGAACCGCATACCAATGGACAGTAGTGTCACCTTCCTTAGACGCAGGATGGACATATATAGGAGAGATAGGACAAGACAAACAACGATTCGGAAAGAGTATGAGACGCCGGGAACATATACAGAACGGACGACGCATACTACAGGACACCAACAACTCTTCTGTGGATTTCCTACCGGCACAAGTGTCAGACCCATACCACTTTAACAACTAACCTGCTATGCTGCTACTCACTATCATCACATCGCTGTTCCTCGACACCGCCGCTACAAAAACATACATACAGGGGCTGTACCAACAATCTACCATGCCTGTCTCAGGAACACAGAACGGAGGATTCAGCATACACGCACAGTCCATATACGACATATCACCTGTCAGCCGCGTCTTCGGAGAAGCAAACTACACATGGGGACAAAGCAAAGGTAACAAATGGGTAGAAAACGCAGATTATGAACTCCTGTACCCATACCTGACATGCGATACCATCGGCGGAGGATTACGGACAGAACAATACTGTTTCCGCGGCGGATACAGATGGGGGAAAAAACACCTCACATGGCATCTGGCACTGCAGTATCGGGCACTACAAAGTTACAGAAGTATAGACCCCCGACCAAAAAACAAAGTGGCAGACCTGCAAATAGACGGTTCCATCGGATATATCAACACACAATATGCCTGTAACATTATCGGACGAGTAGGACGCTACAAACAGAACAATGACATCTCCTTCTACTCCGAACTGGGGAATACAATGATATTCCACCTCGTACAGCCCGACGAAGACTATGTACGGTTTGCAGGAGACTTCACATCTGCATATTACCACGGTGTCACCGCAGGAGGAGGATTATCTCTACAACCACTCTCTACCGGATGGATGGCGGGCATCGACTACAGTTATCTCTCTATAACCAAAGAACTGAAGAGTGCCACATCCACGCCTATAGCACAACTACGCACACATTCCGCAGAAGCGACATTAGGCTACGCCACACCACTATGGAGAGTACGGCTACACACCGCCTATACCCTACGACAAGGGACACAGTATATATACGGGGAAGTGACAGGAAACTACTACCACCTGCTGTTCACATCAACCAATTATACAGAACAACAAATAGCAGCAGGACTATCCGCTAACTACCGATGGAACGTACAGGTCGGGTATCTTCGTCTGACAGGAGATATCGACTACCTGCACAAACTGCCGGCTACACCAACCACGGAACACTCCCACACAACTTTCAACGACTTAGCCACACACCTACGTGCCTCACAACTCACCGCGACACTTTCATTGCGCTATGCTTTCCCCATCGCACACAAATACGCATGGTTCTTCCAACCCACAGCAACATATACATACTACACCTCACAGACATATCGTTGGCAAGTGGCACTGCTGACAGGACTATGTTTCTGACAACACCATGCTCCCAACAACCAAATGAGGCTGCCTGAACAGATTAGACAGCCTCACTTTTTATTATAAAGAAACACGCAATGCTAAACGCTCAACACTCTACGCCTAAGATGTTATAGACCTTGTCTCCTTTACGGATATACACCTGCCCATCCTTCACAAACTTCACTGCACGCGTCTTGTTACTGTCCCGGACTTCCTCAACGCCGGACGCTTCCTCAAACAACTGTTGTACTGCTGTCATAGCCGTATACAACTCATTCTGTGTCGTGTATGTCTGTGTCGTGTCCGCAGCAAAAGTACAAGTATAACGCTCACTAAAAGAATATATCAAGTCATTACCACAAAACACCGCAGGAGTTGTAGAAGTCAAGGACTTATATGAGACTAACAGATGCTGAGTTCCCTTGTTCAGATTTTGGTCGTAAGATTGCAAATAGATCTTGTTATCAGTCCAATCATAATAATACATGTAGATGCTATCATGACTGAATAAGATAGATGGATTCGCAGAGATCTTTTCACTCTCTACACCAACCGCATGAGTACACTCACCCGAAGTCATATCTACCTTGATAGCATAAGCATGATAAGCAGTTGCATTTACACCCATAAATACACCGGCACTCGTTTCCAGACCTCCCTTGATAGTTCCGGCAATATAAGCATAGTTACCAACGATGACACTGTGATATACCTTAGGGTCACAGGACTTACCATCCTTCACTCCTTTGACTACACTCAGATGCTCACACTGCAAATCAGTGGAAAGAGTAGCGCACAAAACACTGTTGTTCTCCGGTACAACCAGCTTCTTGTCACCAAAACACAGACTCTTACCCACCAACGTATCCTTTGCACTATTCGTAGTTGATAACTGACCAAAGACATATATCTTGCCATCAACATATTGTAAGTCACATAGCGAACTACTCCAGAAAGGAACACTGTCCGTAACCACACAGCCCACATAAGCAAAATCCTTATCAAACTTCAGCACTGCCGTACTACCGTCCTTAGAACTCGCAACACCTGTAGTAATGGTATCTTCCCCTATCACCAAACCTGGCTTGAGAACAGACAACACATAGTAGTTACTGCCATCCGTCACCATATTATTAAATATAAAACCGTCCGTCTGACCTTCCATCTGATAGAACTTCTGACGAATAGTCGGCACACCTTGGGCATCATATTCCACAATGGCACCATACCACGTGTCCGTAGTATAAGGCTCCACAAACTCAGCCTTAGTGTCGTTAGTACCCAAGAACTCCATCACCTTATTGTCGCCTATGCGGTTCTTCTCCGAATGACGGGCTTTAACGGCAACCACAACACCACCTTCCGCAGTAAGCACTGCACCATAATCACTATAGAAATATCCACGGTCGGTCGTACCTACCCACTTTGCTTTCAGGGACTTGTCTGTCTTCACAAAGACCATATTGGTATTCGTCTGACTTTGATTCTCCGCAAAAGGTTCTACCAAAAAAGAATCAGTACTGTTGACACCAAAAGTAACAGTCGGACGAACACCCATAGACGCAGAATGTGCTAATAAAAACACATCACCATCTGCAGTAACCAACACCTTGTCCATATCCGAACGACCACAAGCCTTGGAATTACTCTTGATTATGTCATTTTGAAACTCTAACGGAGCCCAAGTCAGTTGAGCCACCATACTCGCACTAAACAAGAGTGCACTCGCAAAAAAGGAAAATTTCTTCATATCTTTGTCATTATATTATATTGTTATTCTTGTTACACTCGGTTCAGCGTCAAAGAACACGAACCATTACGGGTGCAAAAGTAGTGGAAAAAGAACACCCTCACAATCCCATAAATAAAGGATTATGAGGGGCAATTCTACAACAAATATGCTTATCCTGAACAACTCCTGCTTACTTTTAGGTATCACTCCCAACTCAGGAACGACATCAAAGCAGGAAAATACATAACAAGGGTATGATTATCCCTATCAAAAACTCCACACCACCAATGCCACATAAACCATGCCGTCCTTTCAACATTACCAACCCCGACAACACAACGACAACCATCGCTCCCGCAAAGATATCCGAGAAATAGGTCCATACCTTACCGGGATTGTAATGCAGTTTACTCAGACTACCCAAGATAGGACGCTTGCGCACCTGCTCCAAAACGCCGTGACCGGTGGACAAATCAACAACCAAACTGCTATTCCCCTTCAGAAAGACTTTCAGAGTGGTGTTATCTGGGAAATAATGCTGTATCTCCTGACCACCAACACCACACTGCGTCAACCATTCATCCACTACTCCCTGCACCACCGCTTCCCGATATGTTGGCACCAACTGGTACTCCGTACGAGTAATAGAATACTGACTGTTAAACGAATCCTTATGGTTAAGTGCTATACCACTCACAGCATATACCAACAACATACCCGCAAACACATAACTCAACTCCCTATGTACCACCCTGCAGTATTTACGGAAACGCGTACCTATCGACATCTTCGTCTTCTCAGACATAGCATATCGTGTTATTCAGTGACTATGACATAGGATATAGCCTCAGCATAATACCCCTTGATAGCCGCTTTCTCAGTCTCACAGCCCTGACCGGCAGTACCATGCTGCTCACCCGGATTATCCATTATTGGCTGCTGATACTCAAAACTGTGTAACACTCCCTTCACACGAACCACGTTATTGATACAAGCCGCATCAAAGTTACCCATCTTCGCACCCTCTACACGAAGGATACGAGGCTTAACAACCATGGCCGTGTCCGTGTAAGTAGTATCCATAGCAGAACCCATCAAGAAAGCCTTACGACCACCATGCTTGCAGAGATGAGTACATACTCCCTCAAAAGTGATTGTATCACCCAACAAAGTCTCTGCCTGAGTATAAACTTCATCTATCGTATAGATAACCTCATCCTGAGCAGCACTCTTCGTACATGCAGAAAAACATAGAATAACGACAACAATCGCCAATACAGGAACGAATAAATTCTTTTTCATAACACTGTCACTTAATTATTTCGACATACAAAAGTAGTACTTTTTTCACCATCAAGCAAGTAAACAACGAAAAACACCTACTTTTAGGCATATCACCACTCACTTACTCTCATACGGATGTTCCACTCCCTCGTGCTGATGTTCACCTTCGCCGTGCAACTGCCCCTCTCCTTCATGCGAGTGCATTGGCTCTATAGGATGAGTCGTCGCTGGCTTACCTATCTTGGCAAAAGCCTTTTGCAATGTAACAACATCCGTCTTATTCGCATCGTAAGTCACAGTCACTGTCTTGGACTGCAGATCACACACAATATCTTTCACACCCTTCTCAAAGGCTATATTCTTCATTATCTTGTCACAACAACCCTGACAATGAAGATCACAATACAAAACAACCACCTGCTTATCCACTTTAGCAGAGACGGTCGATACACAAAAAGTAACAGGCACAAGAGCCAACAGCAAAATCATTAAACGTTTCATATACTATCAATGGTTATATTATTTATACCTTTCATTTATTCGTCAGGACGATCAAGAGCCCAACGAAAACCTAAATACATCTTCCAACCATGCACAGGACCCCATACCATAGACGCATCATAGGTAGCCGACGTAACATCTACATAGGAACTATTAGGCATCTTATCACCCACAATAGGAGAATCCTGACGAAAATTGGTCATGTTCTCTGCACCCAAATATACCGAACAGGTACGGAAATACTTCGTGACTTGAGCCAACAACTGAGGATACCAACGATGATACACCATCCCATGACGAGTCATATACTGCTGACTCTCCTCCGGAACAACAAAACCATCAGGCATACGACCATAACCGTTAAACTGTGCCGTCACATCAAACTGCCACGTCTTAAGTGGCGTCTGATAACTCGTCGTGATAACACCCTTGAACTTGTTCTGTAAAGGTTTATCACGTAACTCGTATGCGTTAATAGCCGTATTAAACGATGTCTGCTTGACATCCGTATAACGAAACGCTGCCGTCAATGTCCAGCCACGCAAAATCTCCATGTTAGCCTCCAACTGCCAGTTATGAGCATACGACTGAGCACCCGGCACATCATGCAGGTTATACAACGTCACCCTGTGCAGATCCGCATCCATATCAACAATCACACCATCTAAGAAACGTGTATAATAGTACTCTCCGGATAACTGTAACTCCCTCTCTCCTATCGGGATATAAAAAGTCGTCGTAACACCCGCATTCATCGTACGCTCCTGAGCCAACTGCTCACTCGAAAAGGTATATACACGACTACTCGGCAAGAAAGAGGCATTATCCGCTATTGCATTCGGTGAACGATAACCTAAACCCACAGAACCACGTAACGTCCACCATACAAAAGGTGCATAACGGATATTCATACGGGGAGTGGTGAAGAAACCATAACGGGAAGAGTAATCATCGCGAAGACCCACCAACAACGTGACCTTATCCTTGTACGTATAGGTGTACTCGGCAAAAACACCCGGCGTAGTTTCCATACGACTCAAATCATACATATCCACTTGAGGAGTATTCACCCAACGCAAAGTTATCGGCGCATGTAGGACCTCATCGTACTTGTCAAAATTAACACTCAGACCTGCCGATAACTTATGCTCATGATAATCATACACATCGGTCGCGTCATCATCAAACGTAGTCTGGAAGATACCATTCAAATAAGCATTCGTCTGACCCGCATTCCATGCACGCGTACCATACACATTGTCCTGACTGTGATACGAAGCGGCAGTAATCACACCTATGGACATCCCGCTCTCCTTATCAAACACATAACCATTCTTCATGAAGCCATCTATACGACGGGTACGCAAGTCAATGCGATACGGATCACTGATCGACTCATGACCATGCATCGGCTTGGTTATCTGACCACCTATACGCTGATCATACAAAGCACGCACTAATATCTGACCCGTATAATCACCCGACTTGATATACCAACGGTTCAGCACATTCATATTATGATTCTTGGGCATATCCAGGAAACCATCATGGTTATCATCCATCTCCAAAGATGCATCATGCACGTGAAACAACACACCCGTGGACACCTTATCATTGATATCCCAACCACCCGTAGCATTAACCTCTGCATGCAACTCCGTGTTCAACATCGCATTCACCGATATGGGACTTGACGTCTGAGGCTTCAAGTACTCCACGTTGATCTGTCCCGTAATAGCCTCGTAACCATTGATGACCGAAGAAGTACCTTTACTCACCTGAATAGATGACATCCAAGGACCGGGTATATACTCCAACCCGAAAGACTGAGCCAAACCGCGTACATTAGGTGTGTTCTCCGTCAACAACTGCACATAGGTGCCACTCAGACCCAACATACGTATCTGCTTGGCACCTGTGGCCGCATCCGAATAGGCAACATCTACCGAAGCACTCGTCTCAAAACTCTCAGACAAGTTACAACAGGCAGCCTTGCACAACTCATCACCCGTCAGCGTCTGAACATCCAAAACCGAAGCACGGGAACGCAACACGGCCATCTTACGCTCCGTGATGCTTATCTCATCCAACGACAAGTCACTGACAAGAACTATCGTCAACATCTTCTGACCCGACACCTCTGTCGTATCGTTGCGGAAACCCATGAAACTGCTCACTAACAAGCGGGTAGAATGAACCGGCTCCAACTCGAAAGTACCATCAACAGACGTAGCAACACCATGGGTAGTACCGGCCCAATAGACATTGGCACCTACCAAAGGCTCACCACTGTCATCCAACACTATACCGGACACATGAGCATCAACCAACACACAGGGCAAAACGACACACATGACCGCAAAAACATACTTATATAGACTATTCATTATTCTTATATTTAATTAAACAGATAGGTAACAACACCTCATCAGGCTCCACACCCGATGAAAAAAATCTACGGTAGCATCATCGCGCTACACACTAACCTATCTCTAAATCAACCAAGAACAATGTTGAATAGACACACCACGCCCGGACAACGGCGCAGGGATATGAGAATATAGACTATAGAACTTTGTGGAACTCTCTAATAACGACTGTAACAACCTACCCTCACAGGCAAGCAAAAACTCCTCTACCACAACTTGCACAGAAGGGATATGTATAGAATGACTTATCCCCCCCTCACTGATATGCAATCGAATAAAAGCACATGTACCCCTATGACCACAACAATCTGACTGACCACATGAGTGACACCCATGCTCGTGATGATGCACCGCCTCACACGACTCTTCTAACACACGACTAATACCTGCATCGCGGCAATCGGCACAACAATAGTGTACATAGTTCACACCCGAACCTGCCCAAACAAAACACAAGGCAAGAACAATCGCCATACTATGCAAACACCTACTCTTCATTTTCAGGCGCAAAGGTACTGCATCGGATTGACATACACAACCCCTAAAAGCAGTTATTCATCGATCCTTATATAGAGAGACATGCCTAAACATGGGGAGAGACTACCCTGTATATCCGCAAAAACGCTTTGCATATATGGCACAAATGCTGTACCTTTGCAGAGATAAATAACTACTTGAAATGGAATATACCTCCAAAGACATACTCCGCCGTAGCGAACTGCTGATGGGCGACAGTGTCATGCGGGACATCGCGACACAACGTGTTATCATCTTCGGAGTGGGTGGCGTTGGCTCATGGTGCGCAGAAGCATTGATACGATCAGGTATCATGCACCTGACCATAGTGGATTTCGATCGGGTATGCATAACCAATATCAACCGCCAACTGATGGCTACCACACTCACTATAGGACAAGCCAAAACAACGGTCTTACGAGAACGACTCCTGTCTATCAACCCCCATGCTGAGATAACAGCCATACAAGGCATATATTCGGCAGAGACAAGAGATGACTACAACCTGTCACAGTACAATGTCATCATCGATGCCATCGACTCACTCAAAGACAAAGCAGACCTCATACGAACAGCCACACGTATCAAACATGTCACGTTCGTCTCTTCTATGGGGGCAGCACGAAAAATGGACCCTGCCCGCATACACACGGCTGAGTTCTGGTCGGTCAACGGAGACCCTCTGGCAAGAGCATTACGACAACGATTCAAAAAAGAGAAACAGTACCCCGCACACAAGTTCCAATGCGTATATAGTGACGAACTGCTACCTAACCGGGAAGCCGGCTATACTCACACTGCCGGACAACAAAAAGCCCCTAACGGAACCGTAGTGCATATAACGGCTATCTTCGGATTTACGCTTGCAGGATTAGTGATACAGGAACTCTACAAAAAAGGAGGCAAACAAGCCTCTTCTAACCGACAAGACACTACCACCCTAACTCATACGCCAATTGAATGATATGAGTACTCGAATAAGTATGCTTTAGTGCTATGACAGTATTATCAGCAGACATGAGCAACATCTCGTCCAACAAAGACAAGGTCGCTCTACGCTGGTAATCCCATTGATAACGGTATGACAACACCAAGGCATGCCTATCGTTTATCTTCCATTTCAGCCCCAACTCCGCACGTGCAGAAGTCAGGTATTGATGAAAAGACCTGCCAGGCAAACAACGATTCAAATACTCAGTAGGCTGATTCAATGTCGTGTGAACTTCAGCCTTTGATTTCAGACTCAATGGACTACCGGCAAAAGCGTAATCCGCTTGCAAAGTATGACGCAACAACAGATCAGCACGATTCTGTACCGGCGGATCCACCTCATCCATACGGCAATCTATATCCAACTGCTCGACAATAGAGAAACTCCAACGACGATAATCATAATGCCCCGCCACCGCAACCACAACCCGATGACGGATATAGTCACGGGGATATTGATACCCCTCATCACCTAATATCCGAAAAACATAACCGGCCTTCAAAGAGAAATACTCTATCGGACAATAACCCATCTCTATATCCGTATAAAGACGTCGGATATAAGGAGAGACAGACTGAGCAGTACCCGCCTCAGACGCAGAGTGCGTATGTTGCAACATACGAGCACGGACATCTTGACGCAAAGCAACAGAAAAACCATAAGGCAACTGCTTCGTAAATAACGCACGTACACGCAACTCCATATTCTGTTGTTCCAACACAGACTCATCAAGCAGCGACTGAGCCGACACAGGAACGACCCTCAACCACACCACCAAGACAACAGAAACGAAGAAAAATATCCTTTTTACATCTCCCACACCGCAAAAGTAGTAAATTTATACGACACAGCCAAACTAACTAACTCATAATTCTTAATTACCCACCACCAACTCTCCACCCTAAACTGCACTAAACTCTCAACACTCAACTTGATTCAACTACTCATAAACTGATAAACTCATAAACTAATAAACTATAAAAATGGGGGGTATTGCTTATATCAAATAAAAGAACTACCTTTGCAGCGTAATTTATCGTAAGTTATATTAAACGCGACCTAATTTATCTATGCTCACCTTTGGTAAATCAGTCTTATCATAGGTAACAGAAAGATAACAGAATCTAATATTAATCATTTAATCATTCAGTCAAATGAAGAAGAACGTATTTATCATGTCTGCATTAGCGCTGTCTGCGCTTGTTGCGACATCGTGCACGAAGCCAAACGAGGAAGTGCAAGTAGGTGGTGAGGCTACCGTAGTCTTAACTGCTCAGTTACCCAATGACCTTCAGAACCGTGCTAACGGTCCCCGCCGTGCTGCGGCTAAGTATGGCGACGGCAAGACCGCTACCACGCTTGACTACGCAGTGTATCAGGTAACCGATAACGCAGGCATAAAGACCTACACCCTTATGCCAACTCTCGGCAAGACCGACGAGCCTATCAACCTCAGCACCACGGTTAAGTTACAACTCGTCAATGGTAACACCTATGCTGTCGTTTTCTGGGCAGACGCTCCAACGTCTATCTACACTTTCACAGCAGGTGCCAACGCAGCTACTGTAACAGCCGACTACACCAATGCGGCTGCTAACGTAGAGGCATACGATGCTTTCTATGCAATGAAAGAGTTCACCTTGAACGGTGCTCTGCAAGAGACTATCGACCTGAAACGTCCGTTTGCACAACTCAATATCGGTACGGCTGACTTGGCTGCGTCGAAAGCTGCCGGTGTCGAGGTTACGCAAGCAGGTATCAAGGTGAAGACCTACAACACCCTCGACCTAATCGGTGGTGATGTGTCGGGCGAGAATGAGGTTACTTTCGCACTGGCTGCTCTGCCAACTGGCGAGACCTTCCCTGTGACGGGCTACGACTATCTCACGATGAACTACCTGCTGATGCCGGTGGCTAAGAAAGCCGACAATACCGTCACTATCTCGTACGACAATACCGCTGCCGGCACACGCACCTTCAACAACGTACCTCTGCAACGCAACTACCGCACGAATATCTATGGCAACCTGCTGACTAACTCCGCTGAGTTCAACATAATCATCAAACCTGAGTTTGATGGTGAAAAGAATATAGAAGTTTGGGATGGCACGACTGTCACAGAGCCTGCGTTAGTAGGTGATGCATATATTGTCACAAAGGCTGCCGAATGGGCTTGGTTGACAGGTAAGACTATCACAAAGAACATCACACTGACCAACGATATCGATTTCGGTGGCTATTCAATAAAACCAATTTGCCCGCGCGGAATCACGTTCGAGGATAATAACCATATCTTGTCGAATATGACCATTGTTGGAAACAGAACGGATAACTATTCGGTTGGTCTGTTCTACGGAACGGCTATGGTAGGCGCAACACTGAAGAATTTCACAGTGAAGGATGCAAAAGTAGTTAGCACGAATGTAAATAATGGTTATGCGGGTATCGTGCTTGGTGATGCACAAGGTTCGCAGCCTGTAAACATTGAGAATGTACATGTACTCAATAGCGAAGTGAGCGGTGTACAATCTGTTGGCGGTATTGTTGGTTTCTCGTCAGGCAGTGTGACATTGAACATATCGAACTGCTCGGTAAAGAGTACAAAGATTACAAACCTCTCAGTTGTAAACGAATCCGGTTTTGTGGCAAGCATCGTAGGTCGCGTTGTTGGAACAGCCAATCTGTCGGACTGCGTTTTGGATGACATCACTATTGATGCTTACTACGCTGCTCGACGCGGCGAGACTTCGATTGATAAGGTGGCTGCTGTTAATAGTACAAGCAGTGTACTTACGAAATCGAACATAACCGGCGAAGAAAATGTCACTGTCACTAAGACGGCTATTGAGTAACACGTAAATAGCAAAGAGAATAATAATAACAAAAACAAAAAGCGACCGTCTGACAATCGTTAGGCGGTCGCTTATTTATCTTGTACATATAAGAAGTTTACCGTACCTTTGCAAACAATTTAACTCAACGAATCATGAAACGTTATATTTTCCTAAGTAGTCTAATGCTATGCTGGACACTCGCCTGCATGGCACAAGCAAAGTATGTGTTCTTCTTTATCGGTGATGGCATGGGACCCTCCCAAGTACTCAGTGCCGAGATGTACCTCGCCGAATTAGAGGGGAGCATCGGTAGAAAACAACTGCTAATGACCCAGTTCCCATACTCTGGACAAGTAGCCACTTTCTCCGCATCCAACGGCATCACAGACTCCGCCGCAGCAGGGACATGCCTCGCCACAGGGAAAAAGACCAACAACGGTATGATAGGACAGACACCCGACGGAGAACCGGTAGAAAGTGTCGCAACACGCCTCAAACAAGAAGGATGGGGAATAGGTATCATGACATCCGTAGCCATCGACCATGCTACACCGGCACCACACTACGCACATAGCGCAAAACGGAATGACTACTATGCCATCGGGACACAACTTGCATTCTCAGACTTCGATTTCTTCGGCGGAGCAGGATTCCATAAACCGATAAACACCGCAGAGCCTGCTGCCCCGAACTTGTATGACTTATGCCTAACCGAAGGATACACACTCGCCGGAGGATACGACGATGCATTGCAGAAAACAGGAGCAAAAAAACTAATACTCGTACCCGCAGAGTATATCAACGATAAGACACGCAAAGGAGAATCTCTTCCCTATGCCATAGACCGGACAGAAAACGACCTGACGCTCGCCCGGATAGTAGATATCGCTATCATACAATTAGGCACTTATGACCGTTTCTTTATGATGATAGAGGGAGGTAAGATTGATTACGCCTGCCATGGACGAGACGGCGCAACATCCATCCACGAGACAATAGATATGGACAATGCAATCCAACTCGCATACCGGTTCTACCTCGAACATCCGGATGAGACACTCATCGTAGTGACAGCCGACCACGAGACAGGAGGGATGACCCTGGGGAATGGAGACTATACCCTCAACCTGCAAGCACTACAATACCAACAATGCTCCGAATGGGTACTGTCAGACAAACTGTCCGAACTACAACAGCAAAAAGGGAAACAACTCAAATGGGAACAAGTAAAGACATTACTCTCTGACAACACAGGCCTGTACAAACAAGTCCCCGTCACCCCGGACGAAGATGCAGAACTATATGCCGCCTATCGGAACATCATGCGACAATACAAGACGGTCAAGACGCTGTACAAAGATATCAACGCTCTCGCAGACAAAGCCATAGAGATTCTCAACCGCAATGCCAAGATAGGATGGACAAGTTATACCCATACCGCTACTGCTGTACCTGTATTCGCTATCGGAGCAGGAGCCGAACTATTCACCGGATGGCACGATAACACCGAGATAGCACCACTGCTATTCAAGGCCACGAGACAAAACGACGAACCTCAGACAAAGTAAACCCCCTTTGCAAACAGAAGCGTACCACCTGCTCAGGTAGTGCGCTTTTCTTTTTCAGGATAACACGCTGCAAGATCCTGTCGTACTCTGCCTCATCTATTCCGGACAACGCCCTGTCAATAGCATCACTCGGCAAACGCTTCGCTTGCAATGCAGCACGCATCTTCACACGCCCCCAGCCTTGATAGAGAAGTTTATCATGAACGAAAGCAGCACAATAACGCACCTCATCAATAAAACCATCTGCACACAAATGAGCAAGGATAGTGTCTGTCTGCAACGAATCGGCTCCCCATTGGCTTAACTTAACTCGTAACTCCATAGGGCAACGCTCCGCCATAGCACAATAAGACTCAGCTCTCGCTGTCAAGTCTGCCATAGAGCATCCGTGGTTTGCCATACATATCATGTTTTAGTTGAATATCCACATACCCGGCCCCACACAGTAACGCACACATCTCCTCCGGGAAAGCCTCGTTAATCTCCAAGAAAAGGTGCGTAGCACACCTCAAAGAGACGATACGACGGTAAAACAACAAAGGGTCATCGTCCGGGACGAACAGTGCCGTACGAGGCTCATAACGCAAAACCCTTTCCTCCATCAGTGACTGTTCACTTTCCCGCACGTAAGGAGGATTACTAACAATGATATCATACTTGTCTATATCATCGGTTAGAATATTGGCTTGCAACCACCGTACATCTATATGGTTATGCTCCCCGTTATATTGAGCCACCTGCAAAGCCTCACTGCTGTTATCCAAACCACTCACTTCCCACATCGGATGACGCTGCTGCAGAGCCAACGCAATGCACCCACTACCCGTTCCTATATCCAAGACACGCACCAACCGATCACACATAGCCATATCCTGCAGCACCCATTCTACCAACTCAGCCGTCTCAGGACGCGGGACCAGCGTCGCTGGAGTGACACGTAAATCTAAACCCATCCATTGAGCATGAGAAAAGATATATTGTATCGGCTCATGCTGACGCAGTTTTTGGAGAATAATTTCGAGATGTGGGATATTTTCTATACCTTTGCAGCCACAGAGTATATCTGCTCGGCTCAGACCCGTAGTCTCCTCAACTACCCAATAGGCTAATTCGCGCAGTTCATGCTCCGGATAATAATCCCGCAAGGAAGAAACGATATATTCAATCAAAGGTATCATCTCACAAAAGTACTACTTTTCTGCGACATAGGGAAAACAAAACGAATCAACCAACCTAACCCACCAAGAGACATGCAAGACGACATATACATGTACCGGTGCCTGCAACTCGCACGCATAGGAGAATATTACGTAGCACCCAACCCGATGGTAGGTGCGGTATTGGTGTATCGAAACGGACAACAAGAGTATATCGTCGGAGAAGGATGGCATAGACAATACGGAGGAGCACACGCAGAAGTCAACTGTTTCCAAGACGCCGAACAGCACAAAGACAGCACATGGAGCATATCCGACTGCACTCTGTATGTCAGCCTCGAACCATGCAGTCACTGGGGGAAAACACCACCATGCGCCGACCTCATCATCAAGAAAGGAGTCAAAAGAGTAGTCATCGGCTGCCCTGACCCTAACCCACTTGTATCCGGACAGGGGATAGAAAAATTACGTAATGCAGGTATAGAAGTGATAGTAGGGATATTACAAGAACAATGTCACCAACTTAACAAACGATTCATGTGCCTACAAGAACAACATCGGCCATACATAACGCTGAAATGGGCGGAAACAGCCGACGGATACATCGACCGCAAACGCACAGATGGGAAACCCATAGTCATATCAACGCCCGTGACCAAACAGTTAGTACACCAACAACGCGCAGAGAACATGGCGATCATGGTCGGAACACGCACGGCTATACTGGACAACCCAAGCCTGCGCACTACACGATGGAGCGGACGAAACCCAATACGAATCGTATTAGATAGACACCATGCCGTCTGCCATAATTGCAAACTGTTCTCTCCCGATGCAGAAACTATCGTTTATGAAAATACCAATTGGACACATATACTCACCGACCTTGCACAACGTAATATCCATTCCCTATTGGTCGAAGGAGGAACAACACTGATAAACTATATCCTTGGTACAGGAATCTATGACGAAGTACATATAGAGGTCAGCAATACCAAACTGGACATAACAACCGATGAAACCGGAGTAAAAGCACCAATGTACAAAACCTGCACATATCCACAAATAGTAGATGGACACCGCATATACATAGAACCAAATCAAACAAAAACTCACTTAAAACAGATATAGAATTATGATTAACAAAATCACGCATACATGCATCGTACTCATCTGTGTGATAGTATGCCATGGATGTTCTCCGTTTGATAACAAAAGACACAATGGCATCATAGCAGAATACAACGGAAATAGCATCACCCTGACCGAGATACAACAGTTGACATCAGGACTGTCGCCCGAAGATAGCGCACGTGTGGCTGAGACATATATCCAACAATGGGCAACCAACTTGATAGAATACGACAAAGCCAAAGACACACCGGACAAAGACATCGAACGACTGGTCGAAGACTACCGACACTCATTGTATATTGACAAATACGAACGACACTTGATAACCCAACGCATGCCCAAACTCGTTGAAGACAGCCTGATAGAACAATTCTATAACACACATAGTCAGCAACTACTCCTGCGCGAAGCCATACTACGCGGAGTACTCGTCGTAGTCCCCAATGGAGTACCCGACTTGGACAAATTACGCAAATGGATGCAAGACCCGAAACAAGAGGAAAACATCGAAGGAATCGAGAAGTTTGCATACCAATATGCTGTGGGATACGAACTATTCATTGACGAATGGAAAAGCATCAATCAAGTTATCGTGCGTATGCCTCTCGGCACAGAAGACTTACAAAAACTACTAAAACAGAAAAAACAAATAGAACTGCAAGATAGCGTCAATACCTACATCTTACAAGTGACAGAATCTTACCAGAGAGGAGAGAAGATGCCAATAGATTTTGCCACACCTGATATCGAAAAAATCATTCTCAATCAACGGCAAGTACAATTCATCAAAGACGAGAGAAACGCCCTGTACAAACAAGCCGTCAAAGAACACAAAATCAAACGTTACACCGAATGACTGTCACGAAACACGCGTTCTAACTCACGCCTGTCATCACGTTCACGCAGAGACTGACGCTTGTCATAGGTGTGCTTGCCTTGACAAAGACCTATCTCCATCTTTGCGAAACCTCTGTCATTGATAAAAAGACGCAAGGGGATAATAGTCTTTCCTGTGTCTTTCACTTGCCTCTCCAACTTACGTAACTCCTTGTGTGTAAGCAACAACTTACGATCACGCTTGGCCTCATGATTAGAGTAACTGCCAAAACGATACTCCGCTATGTGCATCTGCTTAACCCATAACTCCCCACTTGTAAACACACAGTAGGTGTCTGCCAACGAAGCCTTGCTCTCACGAATAGACTTAATCTCCGTCCCAAACAACTGGATACCGGCCGTGTACCGCTCCAATATCTCATAATCGAACGTAGCACGACGATTCCTTATATTGATATCACTCTTCAACCGCATGCCTGATGTGTGCAAAAATCGCACAAAGGTATAGAAACATTTGCAGATATACAAAAAAAGCCGTACTTTTGCAGCCCAATTAAACACAACGCTTATGCTTAAGAACATTCTTACTATCACAGGCAAACCCGGTCTGTACAAGTTGGTTAGTCGTGGCAATAACATGCTTATCGTAGAGTCTCTCATCGATGGGAAACGTATGCCTACCTACTCTCGTGACAAGATCGTATCACTCGCCGAGGTCTCTATGTTTACCGTCGGCGACGACATCGCTCTCAGCGAGGTGTTAACAAAAGTCGGCGGGAAAGAAGGGCTCAAAGTAGCATCAATAGATGTCAAAAAAGCTGATAACGACACTCTGCGAGCATTCATGGCTCAAGTGTTACCGGACTTTGACCGGGACAGAGTGTACCCTAACGACATCAGAAAACTCATCCAGTGGTACAACATCCTCGTACAAGCAGGCATCACAGATTTCACCACCGAAGAGGCAAACGAAGATATAGAACCGGTTGAGGAGAAAAAACAAGAAGTCAAAAAAACTACACCCAAAGCACAAGTCAAGACACAGAAATCCGCCGTGTCTTCTGTAAAAACGGGGGTAGGAGCTAAAAAAGGTTGATCCTTCAGGATATCATCCATATCATAGAATCTGTCGCTCCCTTGAGTTACCAGGAACAATGGGATAATTCGGGACTACAGGTGGGTAATCGCAATGCAGACATCACAGCAGCATTGTTGACAATAGACATCACTGAGTCTGTTGTCCTCGAGGCTATAGAGAAGCAGTGCAACTTGATTGTTTCCCATCACCCGCTACTCTTCCATGGACTAAAACACCTCACGGACGAGACACCGCAAGAGAGATGTGTAGAAATGGCTATACGGCACGGCATCGCTATCTACTCTTCACACACCGCTATGGATAGTTATGTAAACGGAGTGAGTGGACGCATGGCAGAACACATAGGCATCTCACAGTACACCATCCTCTCTCCATCAGCAGATAACCCGCACATCGGACTCGGAGTCATCGGGATACTCGAAGCACCAATGGAAGCGAACGACTTTATCAGACATACATACCGCGCCTTCCACTCTCACACCATGGGCATACGCTATATCCCACCGTGCCGGCAGACTGTTCATACTGTCGCCTTGTGCGGAGGAGCAGGAGCAGAACTCCTCGACGTAGCCATCACACAAGGAGCAGACATATACATCTCTGCCGACTTCAAATACCACGAGATGCAAGCCGCTGTGAACAGAATAGGAGTTATCGAACTCGACCACTGGGTCAGTGAACAATTCACACGAGACATCTTCCAGGAGATACTCTCCCCACACATCACCGTTCACATATCCCAAAAAGACCATAGCCATGTCCAATATATCGCTGATAATACCTTAGCAGAGTAAAATAAAAAACAATCATATGGCAAAAGAAAAAGAAGAAAAAGAGTTGACCGTAGAAGATAAACTGCGCGCACTCTACCAACTACAAGAAGTAGATTCGAAAATCGACGAGTTACGTATCCTTGCCGGAGAACTGCCACAAGAGGTCAAGGATATGAGCGATGAAGTAGAAGGACTGAAAACCCGCCTGTCAAACATCGAGAACGACATCAAGGAGTATGAGACCGCTATCTCAGACCACCGTGTACGCATCGAGAACGCTAACGCGGCTATCTCACGCTACAAAGAACAACAAAACAATGTCCGGAACAACCGCGAGTTCGACAACCTGACAAAGGAGATAGACTACCAAGAACAGGACATAGCACTCTCTCAAAAGCGAATACACGAGAATACATCCGCCTTGGAAGCACGCCAGGAAGATAAGGCAAAAACCATTGGCGACATCGAAGAGCGGACAGTGGACCTCAACCAGAAAAAGAACGAACTCGACTCTATCCTCAACGAGACCAAAGAGCAAACCGAGAAACTAATGCTACAGGCTACCGAACTCGAGAAGAATATCGACGAGCGACTGCTGACAGCCTTCCGGCGCATACGCAAAAACGCACACAACGGACTGGCAGTCGTCAGAGTGGAACGCGATAGTTGCGGCGGATGCCATAGCAAGATCCCTGCACAACGGCAACTGGATATACGCTTGCGCAAAAAGATTATCGTATGCGAGTTCTGCGGACGTATCCTCGTTGACCCGGAGATAGAAGATTAAGACATAACCTTACACTAAAACGAGAGGCTGCCCGACCTGTTGGTTAGACAGCCTCTCGCTTTTATCAATTATACAGGAACCGCTTGATCGATTTCTTCGGCGTCTTCTCAAACTCTTTCTCCACAATCTCCAACCTGCTCACCTTGGCAAAAACAGGTAACATATCGTTCAACTTCTTCAAGTTCTCCCGCATCAGAGACGCTATCTGATCAGCATCACCCAAAGAGGTATCAGGGAACACCAAACCGACTAATTTACCTTCCCTTTCCACAACAACAGACTCTAACACTCCGTTCAGAGAATTCAACTTGTCCTCTATCTCTTCCGGATAGACGTTCTGACCATTAGGACCAAGTATCATATTCTTCACTCGCCCTCGCAGATAGACATTACCCATGTGATCAATAACACCTACATCACCCGTGCGCATCCAACCGTCATCCAGAAAAGCGTCCTCTGTAGCCTGAGGGTTCTTGTAATAACCCAACATCACACCGGCACCACGGAGCAGTATCTCACCCTCATGCTCGTACGGATTATCACTGTTCACACGCAACTCCAAGTGATCAACAACACGACCACACGATTTCATCGCATAAGTCTTCCAGTTAGCATAACAAACCAAAGGAGCACACTCCGTCATCCCATACCCACAAGTGTAAGGGAAATGTATCTGACGAAGACACTTCTCCACATCACCGTTCAACGCTGCGCCTCCTATGATCAGTATATCCAAGTGACCACCAAAAGCCGACATCAATTTCTTATACACCTTACGACGAAGAGGTATGTTGACCAACGGAGTATACCACAATGCCTTCACCGGTTGCTTCATGATAACAGGGAAGATACTCTTCTTGAATATCTTTTCCACAACCAGAGGCACAGTAAGTATCATATAGGGTTTCACATCTTGGAAAGCCTTCAACAAAACCGTCGGGGTAAGACTGCGTGTGATAAAGTGGATATGCGTACCACCTGCCATCTGATAAAGCAACTCGAACATCATACCGAACATATGACCTAACGGCAATATGCTCACAATACTCTGACCCGGATGATTAGGGATATTGGCCTGACCATATACCACATTCGCACTCAGACTGCGATGCGTCAACATGACACCCTTGGGAGAACCCGTTGAACCCGACGTGTAGTTAATCAAGGCCAACTCCTCAAAGTTGTCCTCTGGATAGTGAACATCATCTATTGAAAAACCGTGAGGATAACGCTGCGCAAACTTCTCGTCAAGAACAGTAGAAGAAACAGACGCCCCGTTCACCGTACTAAAATCCTCTAACGAGACAATCGCTGTCAAACCTGGCATCTGACCGGAGTCAATACGCCCCCTCACCCAAGAACCCACAAACAACAACTTCGAATCCGAATGGTTAACCAACGTATGGATACTCTCCGTCGTAAAGTCAGGCAATATACTTACCACCACACACCTGTGTGCCAACGTCGCCAAAAAAGCAAGACCCCAGTTCGAGGAGTTGCGGCCACAGATAGATACTTTGTCACCCGCTTGTATTCCAAGTTCCTCAAACAACAACTCTATACGGGCGACCTGCTCAGCCACCTGACCATACGTATAAGAACAAGTACCCTCATAATCGGTCAAAGCAGCACCGTCCCAATTACTCTTCATCACGTCCTTAATGAACGTGAAATAATGTTTCGTCGTATTCATATTGATACAAGTTTATAGTTATAATGTCCAAAAAACACCGCAAAGATATCGGATTTACATGGAGAGAACAAAACAGAGGTTTGCAACCAAACACAATGGGATAAAAGACAGAAAATCGGGGTAAAACTTGCAAATATGGGGCAAACATAGTACCTTTGCAAGCGTTAAAACAATGGGATATGAGCCAGGAAAACAAAATAACAAACAACACCACATACACAGACGAGAACATTGTCCACCTCGATGACCGCGAACATATACGCCGCAGACCCGGAATGTATATCGGCAAACTGGGCGACGGCAGCCACTCCGATGACGGCATCTATGTGCTAATGAAAGAGACTATCGACAATTCTATCGATGAATTCAGAATGAATGAAGGCAAAGTGATAGAAGTGACGGTGTCACCTGTCATAGAGGACGGCGAGACAACAGGCGAGAAAGTACGCGTACGGGACTACGGACGCGGCATACCACTCGGGAAGATGGTAGATGCCGTTTCACTGCTGAATACCGGAGGTAAATACGATACCAAGGCTTTCAAGAAATCAGTGGGACTAAATGGCGTAGGAACAAAAGCCGTCAATGCCCTTAGTATGAACTTCAGCGTGCAATCTTTCAGGGATGGGAAGACACGACGCGCAGATTTCCAACAAGGACACCTCATCGCAGATACCGATATCATCGAATACAAAGGCACAGAGAAAAGAGGGACAATCATCGAATTTATACCGGATAACTCACGAGGGTTATTCGAGAACTACCACTTTCGGGACGATTTCATCGAGACGATGATGCGCAATTATGCGTACCTGAACATCGGACTTACTATCATATACAACGGCAAGAAATTCACGTCCAAAAACGGACTGCTGGACTTGCTGAACGATAACATGACGGTAGAACCGCTATACCCAATCATCCATATCACAGGAGAAGATATTGAGATAGCACTTACCCATACCGACCAAACAGGAGAAGAGTACTTCTCCTTCGTCAATGGACAACATACCATACAGGGGGGGACGCACCAAACAGCATTCCGCGAAGCCATCGGACGCACCATCAAAGAGTTCTACAACAAGAACCTCGACCTCAGCGACATACGCAACGGAGTAGTGGGAGCCATCGCTATCAACGTTTCTGAACCGGTATTCGAGAGCCAGACAAAAGTCAAATTAGGTTCCAAAGATATGTCACCGGAAGGAGGCTTATCCGTCAACAAGTTCGTTAACGACTTTGTCAAACAGCAACTCGATAACTATCTGCACAGACACCCGGAGATAACAGAAGTGATGCTGCAGAAGATACAAGACTCAGAGAAAGAGCGAAAAGCCATTGCAGGCGTCACAAAAACCGCACGAGAGAGAGCAAAGAAAAATCTGCTCAACAACCCCAAACTGCGCGACTGCCAAGTACACTACAATGACGCGAAAGCAGTCAAATCAGCGAAAGATGCAGACGACGACCTCAGACAAGAGAGCAGTATCTTCATCACGGAGGGTCTGTCAGCCTCAGGTTCTATCACCAAGAGCCGGGACGTGCGGACACAAGCCGTGTTCTCACTCAGAGGCAAACCGCTCAACTCCTATGGACTAAGCAAATCCGTCGTTTACGAGAACGAGGAATTCAACTGCCTGCAGTCAGCACTGAACATAGAAGACGGACTCGATGAACTGCGATACAACAAAGTCATCATCGCCACCGATGCCGATGTGGACGGCATGCACATCCGCCTGCTGATGCTCACATTCTTCCTGCAGTTCTTCCCCGACCTTGTCAAGAAAGGACATGTCTATATCCTGCAAACACCACTGTTCCGCGTCAAGAACAAAAAAGAAACTCGGTACTGCTATAGCGAAGAAGAACGAATAGAGGCTATCGAAAGCCTCAAACCAAACCCGGAGATCACACGATTCAAAGGACTCGGAGAGATCAGCCCGGACGAATTCAAAGGGTTTATAGGAAACGGCATACGACTTGACCAGGTCACGCTACGAAAAGAAGATGCCGTAGCAGACCTGCTGAATTTCTATATGGGCAAGAACACTAACGAACGACAGAACTTCATCATCAACAACCTCGTCATCGAAGAAGATAAACCCGAAGAAGAATAAAAAACGACACCCGTACCAACGGTCATACCAATGCTCCCACTACTCATCTTCATCGCCTTAGGCATACTCATCGCCGTCCTCTACGAGGTACGCGCACACAAACAAGCCAAGACACCCGCCGAAACCCGCACCACAACACCTACCCCATCTGATGGATGCTGCGGACAACACCTCGTCTGCGAGCGCGAGACACTCCTGCAGACCAACGACAAGATAATCTACTACGACGACGAAGAACTCGACCAACTGTCGGGCATGGAACCTGCCGGCTACACTCCCGAGCAACGACAGATGCTCCGGGAGGTCTTCGACACACTCAACGAAGAAGACGTCACAGGCTGGGTACGAAGCCTGCAACTGCGCAATATTCAACTGCCTGACGACATACGCGATGAGGCACTACTCATCGTCAGGGAACGACGCAACAGGTAAACACCCGCTGCCACCAACACCATACTCACTATCCCTATCCACAGCGTCTCGCCCGTACCAAACGTCTCCACCACCGACGACTCCCACTGCGCCTTGTCACGCACGTAATATATCACCACCGCCAACGCATTATTGGTGAAGTGCATCAATATCGGCAACCATAACGAACCCGACCAGTATAGCACATAACCGAATAACGCCCCTAACAACATACGCGGCACAAAACCGTAGAACTGACAATGCACGGCGGAGAAGATAATAGCCGATACCCATATAGCCACGTGTGCCGAAACCTTGCTCTCGCCACGCGTCAGCAGTCCCTGCACCACCCCACGGAACGTCAACTCCTCGCCTGCGGCAGGTATCAACGCCATCAGACACACGTTCCCTAACAGCCCCCACGTACTATCTACCTGCAAGAAACGCTCCGTCAACTGCGCAGCAGCCTCCTCCTGCTGACGCATCCATGCCTCCAAAGGTGCCATAAACGACGGCAACACCATCTGCTGATTACAGTAACTCAACAGGTTGATACACGGCGAACCGACTACCACTAACACCACCGCTAACAACGCCACTTGCCACCGCATACCATGGTCTATATGCAACCAACCCATAGGCTGCTTGCTCCATAAACATGCCATCAACAACGGCGGCAACAGGAACGTACAGAGACTCTGCAACAGTTGCAACACCTTCAACGAACCTACCGACGTGCGGTCAGGAAACAACGACCATACACACAACGCCAACATCGTCAGCACCGCCATACAGCCCAACCACATCACCACTTTCACCCAACTCCTCAACCCGGAACAACACCCGACAATCCGCATAACACTATCTGTTTATTCTATCTGATTATTCAATGACAAAAGTCCCTACCTGCTTAACCTGTAATACCCCAAACATCCATACGAACCTGTTCCCGCTACTATCGCTGTCATCTCGCTGCCAATTACGGTCGGTACACGGTACATATACGGTTGATATACGGTAGATACACGGTCGATATACGGTAGATAAGCGGAGGTTATCCTCTCCAATAAAAAAAGTGAAGGCTCCACACCTTCACTTCCTCTACCCTTTGTCGGGATGACAAGATTTGAACTTGCGACCTCCGGTCCCCCAGACCGTTGCGCTACCGGACTGCGCCACATCCCGATAATTAGACAACAACCGCTATCCCCTACCTTAACCTCTAACCCAAAAGCAGTGCAAAGATACTGCTATTTATTAAAACACACAAGAGAATAGATATTTATTTGCATATTTCCTCCTGCAACAGCATCAATATGCCAATGCAAACACAACACGCTGCTTACTGGGTCTGCCGGTTACCATACATCTTCCCGGAGTATGGTCACTGTCAAACGGGATACAACGGATAGTGGCTTTCGTGTCACTCTTTATCTTCTCCTCCGTCTCGGCAGTGCCATCCCAGTGACAAAGCAAGAAACCACCTTTCTTTATCTCTTCCTTGAACGCCTCGTATGTATCCACCGTGCGGGTATTGGCAAGACGATAGTCCAAAGCTTTCTTGAAGATATTACGCTGAACATCCTCCAACAAACGACAAACAGCATCCTCTATACCATCCATCGATACCGTCTCCTTGCTGAGCGTATCTCGACGGGCAACCTCTATCGTGTTATTCTCCATATCTCGTCCGCCCATCGCTAAACGAACAGGCACACCCTTCATCTCATAATCTGCGAACTTAAAGCCCGGGGTGGACTTCTCACTGCTATCCACCTTCACACGCACACCACGACTCTTCAGGTTGGATATCACAGGACTCACCTTCGACAAGATAGCGTCCAACTGCTCCTGCGTCTTGAAGATAGGAACAAACACCACCTGAATAGGAGCCAGATGAGGTGGCAGAACCAACCCGTTATCGTCCGAATGTGTCATGATCAAAGCACCCATCAGACGCGTAGACGTACCAAACGACGTAGCCCATGGATACTCATACTTATTCTCTTTGTTCAAGAACTGGACATCAAACGACTTGGCAAAATTCTGTCCCAGGAAATGACTCGTACCTGCCTGCAGAGCCTTACCATCCTGCATCATCGCCTCCATACAATACGTCTCCACAGCACCAGCAAAACGCTCATTGGGAGACTTGGTCCCCTTCACCATGGGAATAGCCATCACGTTCTCTGCCACGTCCACATAGACATCCAACATCTTACGGGCAAAAGCATCAGCCTCCTCCGCTGTAGCATGAGCCGTATGACCCTCCTGCCACAGGAACTCAGCCGTACGAAGGAAAAGACGGGTACGCATCTCCCAACGCATTACATTACACCATTGATTGCACAAGATAGGCAGATCACGATAACTCGATATCCAGTTCTTGTAGGTGGACCAGATAATCGTCTCAGACGTGGGACGAACAATCAACTCCTCCTCCAACTTTGCGTCAGGATCAACAACCACACCCGTGCCGTTAGGATCATTCATCAAACGATGATGAGTCACCACAGCACACTCCTTGGCAAACCCCTCTACATGCTCCGCCTCACGACTGAAGAATGACTTCGGGATAAGCAACGGGAAATATGCATTCTGCACTCCATACTCCTTGAAACGACTGTCCATCGCCGCTTGTACGCGCTCCCAAATAGCATAACCATAAGGCTTGATGACCATACAACCGCGGACAGCAGACTGCTCCGCCAAATCAGCCTTCACAACAAGTTCATTGTACCACTTCGAATAGTCCTCTGCACGAGAGGTTAATCTCTGGAAATTTGCCATTATCTTAGTCTGTATTGTTTACGTAACTGCTCAAACGCATCAGGCTGAGCCTTCAATTGCTGCGACACACGCTGCAACCAACCGTGTGACGAATCACCCTGCAAAGGTACTGATTTTTTATCGATGGACAAAGCAGGAAGAGCGAAAAAGCGACACAACGCTTCTATACACATCGCACTGGCACGCATCTTACCCTCCAACGAATAACCTGCTATATGATACGAACCGATATCCACCAACGATAACAAATCGGTGTTGATATGCGGCTCGCCCTCCCAACAGTCAATCACTATACGCATATCCTTACCCATGACAGACCGCTTGTGTCGAACCAACGCCTCCTCATCAACAACCCCACCACGCGCAGTGTTCACCAGCAAAGCACCGGGCTTGCAACGCTGCAGAAAAGCAGCATCAGCCATATGGAACGTCTTATGCTCCCCACCTGTCGTCAATGGTGTATGAAACGTTATCATATCACACCTCTGCGCGATCTCATCGAGACCGACACCCATACCCAACGGAGGATCACACACCAACACCTCACACCCCCTGCGAAGTGCCATCGCTGCAACCAAACTACCTACATGACCATGACCTACTACACCTACCACTCGCGGTGATGGACATACAGCAACCAACGCGTCCATCGCCTCCTCCACATAGTCACACACCGCCTGGGCATTGCACCCGGGACATGCAGTCCAAACTACACCTTGACGCTGGCAATATGCCGTATCTATATGATCATAACCTATAGTAGCCGTAGCCACAAACCGCACACGACTGCCGTCCAACAACGCGCTGTCCACGCGCGTACGGGTACGGACAACCAACGCATCCGCATCATGAACCAACGACGAAGTAAAACCATCAGGAGCAACATAACACACATCAGCATAAGGCTCCAACACCCCCTGCAGAAATGGTATATACTTCTCTATCAGTACACGCATAAAGCAGACTAACAGTACTTGATATTGTCTATCAACCGGACAGCACCGCAATAAACCGTCACACAGCCTATCGCATTGTCAAAAACCTGCGCAGGCTGCAGACTATCCATATCCACAATAGAGTAGTACTCCACCTCCAAACCGTCAATAGCATTTATCGTATCCACGACACGCTGTTGCACCTCCGCAACAGAAGCACCACTATGCGCCCATTTCACCGACTCAAACAACGTCCTCGAGATACCCGACGCCGTCTCTCTCTCACTATCCGACAGACGCTCATTACGGCTACTCAGTGCCAAACCTGTCTCCTCACGCACTATAGGACAACCCACTATCGACAAGTCACCAAAAGTACTGCTCAACGACGAACGCTCCACCATATAGTGAATGATCGCTAACTGCTGAAAATCTTTCTCTCCAAAATAAGCACGGGTAGGGTGAACCAAATGGAACAAACGGCTCACAACCTGAACCACACCATTGAAATGACCCGGACGCATCTTGCCCTCCATCACCGCATCCAACCCGTTAAAATCGAACACAAACGGATGAGACATCTCCTCCGCACTGTACATCTCCTCCGCAGTAGGAGCAAAAACAAAATGCACACCCAAAGATAACAAGAACTCCGCATCACGATGAATATCCCTCGGATATTTCTCCAAGTCCTCCTTGTTGTTAAACTGTGTGGGATTGACAAACACACTGACAAAGCAAACATCATTCTCTGCCACAGCACGACGCACCAACGACGCATGACCCTGATGCAACGCACCCATCGTCGGGACAAGACCTATCGTCTTGTTCTGACGGACACACGCTGCCACCTGACGCGTCAGTTCCTCCTTCGTAGTAAGTAATTGCATAAACTTGAAAACGTATCAAAAAAGCCTGCAAAGGTACAAAAAAAACATAGAGAGAACAAAAAAATCAAACCGAATAGAAGAAATATCATTTATTTTTCGTACCTTTGCGCTAAAATAGAAGTACCACGTCAATATTTACGCCTATGAAAGATCCAAGACGCATCCTGTTTGTCTCACAACAGATATACCCCTATCTCGATGAGATGACACCCATACGGGCGCTAAACAGACAACTACCCGAGTGGTTCCAATCACACGGATACGAGACACGCACATTCATGCCTAAGTTCGGAGAGATAAACGAACGACGCAATCAACTGCACGAAGTGATACGGCTCTCGGGTATGAACCTTATCATCTCCGACTCCGACCACCCGCTGCTCATCAAAGTGGCAAGCATACAATCCGCACGTATCCAGATATACTTCATCGACAACGATGACTATTTCCACCGCCGCCGGGGATGTGCAGACGAACAAGGAACAGAATATCCGGACAACGACGAACGATGCATCTTCTTCGCACGGGGAGCACTCGAGACCGTCAAGAAACTACGATGGACACCCAACATCATACAATGCTCCGGATGGATGAGTGCACTCACACCACTGTACGTCAAGAAAGCCTATGCCGATACACCTTTCTTCCGGGATAGCAAAGTCATACTGCTACTCGATGACGAAGAGTTCAACACCCCCTTTGGCACAAAATTTGCCAACAAACTCCTGATAGACGGTGTACTTACGAACCATGTGAGAAGCATCGCAGGATTACCTGTGGGGTACGAAGACCTGATGCGGCTATCCATCGACTACGCTGATGCCATCGTTCTCTCCACACCTACCGTCAACACAAGACTTCTCAACTATGCACAAAATAGCGGGAAACCGATCTTACCATACGTAGGAGAAGAGAAAAACGAATACCTCAATTTCTGCAATAGCCTGCTAACAACAGAATGATGCAAAAAAAACAAATATACTGCTTACTGACCATACTCACTATATGCTTGGTAGGCTGCAAAGACGATGTCGCAGACGCAGGCGCATCTTTGCTCAAAGACGAAGACAATATCAGTGTCAAAGCAGACACGTTCTCTGTATATTCACAACTCGGGACATGTGACCCTGTCAGCATGACACCCGACTCTTTCCTGCTCGGAGAGTGCGACACACACTTCGGGACAATCAAAGCAGACATACTCACGCAGTTGGCATGCCCGCAAGGCTTTCAGTACCCATCGGCTAACACAGCACAAGTGGACTCTGTATGCCTGTTCCTCTACTACAACAGTTGGTACGGAGATGGTAACACTCCACTCAGCATCACCGTGTACGAGATGGACAGAGCCACACTCAACTACAACGAACGATACCCCAGCGACACGGCACTGTCCTCGTTCTGTAGCCTCAATGACTCTACATGCATCACACCTCTGTCACGCATCATCGTAGCAAACCGGCCTACAGACTCGATATACTCCTCATCACTGAGCAAATATGTACCATATATCCGGCTCAAACTGTCGGACAAGTTCGCACAACGGTTCTTCCGGATACAAGACTTCTCCTCACAGGAACAGTTCAACCGGCAGTTCAAAGGACTGTATATCACTACCGACTTTGGAGCCGCTACCGTACTGTATGTCACGGATATAAACATGGCAATATACTATCATTTCACCTATCCGCAATCCAACTCAGGCAACGATACGATACTCACCGATGTCAAGGCTTTTTATGCCAACTCCGAGGTAAGACAGATCAACCGATACCAATACCCGCGCAGAGAACAGGTTATCCAGCAACTCAGCCTCATCACAGACACCAACTATGTCGTCGCACCGGCGAATATATGCACGAAACTGTCTGTCAGAATGGACTCCATCTTCCTCCGTATGGAAGAGCAACTCGGAGACCCCGAAGGATACCGTGTCTATGTCAACAAGGCAGACCTGACGATAGATGTCATCTACCAAAACGACAACAATAGCACACGACCACGCGATACATGGGACAAACCTGCAACGTACATGATGCTTGTCAAAGAGAGTAACTACGACACTTTCTTCGCCAAGAACGAACTGCCAAGCGACACCGGCGCCATCGTTGCAACACTATCTTCCCAAACCGACACAACAGGAAACGTGTCATACTTCTATTCATACGACCTGTCCACACTACTAACCAACCAACTGAGAGCAACAGAAAGAGACGACATTCTCAACTTCGTACTCGTACCCGTATCTGTGGAGACATCTAACTCCACCTCAACCATTACCTCTGTCAAACAACTGCAGACCATCTCCGCCACACGCATACGATCGGCTGCCAACACCACACAACCAATGGATATAGACGTCGTTTACTCCGGATTCAACAAGACACGAAGATAAACAGACACCCAACAACCAAATAAACAACGCATATATAAACGTATCAACACATAAACAAAAAAGGCTACTGATAACCAGTAGCCCCACATGAAACGATTTCTATATATCAACCAATCGTTGCCTCGTACCCCGCAGCATCCAACAGCGTGGATAACTCGGCAACATCGCTAATGTGTATCTTTATCATCCAACCCTCACCATAAGGATCACTATTGACCAACTCAGGATTGTCACCAATAGCAGCATTGACCTCTAACACCTCACCACCTACAGGCATGTGCAGGTCGCTCACGGTCTTGACAGCCTCTATCGAACCAAAAACCTCATTCTGTGCCAGAGTATCGCCTTCTGTCGCGATATCTACAAACACGATTTCACCTAACTCCGATTGTGCATAATCGGTAATACCTACATAAGCATTCTCACCTTCTACACGAAGCCACTCGTGATCTTTGGTGTAACGCAGATTTGATGGATTATTCATATTATCAGATTTATAAGATATTGTTTACCTGTTATTATCACCCAACATAGACATAGCACAACGGAAACCTATCGTGCTGGAAGACTTATCCTGATCCATATAACGACGAGTCGTCGGATTCAACCAATAGATACGGTCATTCCACGAACCACCCTTATATACACGCGCCGTCTTGCTGATACGGGGAACCAAGATATCTGTCGGGTCAACTAAGACTTCCAGCATCTGCTCCTCCGACAGACCTGTAGTATCCAACGGATAATCCGTGTCCAAACGGGAAGGTAGATCACCGTCCTTGTAATCACGCTTGTCATCTATAGCGTTGTACTCTATCGCTAAACAACCGGTCGCCGTCATCACGGGATTACCATTCTCGTCACGCGCAACACGCGAATAGATATTACCACGGAAAGGATTATATTCGGTCATCTCCTCAAACGAAGTCTCACGATACACGTCCAACACCCACTCGTTCACGTTACCGGCCATGTTATACAAACCGAAATCATTCGGAGCAAAAGCATCCACCGGAGCCGTCAACGTATAAGCATCATTGGCAGCACCTGCCACACCCATCATGTCACCGCGACTACGGACAAAGTTCGCCATCAACTTGCCCTTGTTCTTCTTACTCAAGTCACGTGGGTGATAACCGGACCACGGATAGATACGGCCCTCTACCGGCAGACCATCCTCGCCTGCAACAGGCGCAAAAGCAGCATACTCCCACTCCGCCTCCGTAGGCAGACGATAACCAATCAACAACACACCGTCCGCGCGATTCAACTTACGAGGAGTACCATAAGCATCCACACGGGCACCACGGCCCATAGTCGGAGCATAACGGGAATCGGCAAAATACTTCTCTGTGTTGAACACAAACTGATCACGAACCCACTCATAAGGCAACCTGTACATCGTCACCAAAGGATCCGTCATACGACCATACTCATCCTCTTCTGCCACCTCATCGCCTTCATAACCGTAAGCCTGAGCGACCGACAACGGGACTTGTACAGCCTCTTTCTCATAACTGCTGTACTCCGGATGATCCGCATTCATCTTCAGGAAATCATCCGCCTCCTGCTCCGTCAGGTACATGGTAGGATTCAACATCTGATAAGGCGGGTTCTCCATATACTTGCCCACTACCAAGATCATCTCATTCACTCGATCAGTACGCCACTGGCAATAAGCCATAGCCTGATCCCAAGACACACCTACAACAGGATAAAAACTATACGCCGGATGACGATAATAGTTCTCCACATAAGGCTCGTTATAAGCCATCTCATCACGCCATACTATCGTATCGGGAAGTACAGCCTTCACTATATCCTTGTTGTAACGGCCAAACACATAAGACATCCAGTTCTCATACTCACGCCACGCGATATTAGTCACCTCATACTTATCCATGTAAAACGAATTCACCGTCAACGTACGACGCTCACTGTTGCGGGGAGCAGTGATGAACTCATCCATCTGACCTATCGTAAACGAACCACCCTCTATAGGCAACATACCAACAGGAGAGATAGATGTCTTACCCTCATAAGCCTCAAAACGGGTGGTAGAAGCATCAAAAGTCTTCCAACCGGTCTGAAAAGATGTCTTAGTGGTCAATTCACGAGTTTGGCAAGCACCACAAAGCACTACCAACGAGAGAAGTACAGATTTGGATACAGTATTCATAATGGATATCTTAAATTGGCTATCTGATGATACAATCTATTTTCAGCCCGCAAAGGTACGAAAAAAAAAATACTTATTCTAACTTTCAAACCAAAAAAATACCGAAAAACTGTTTTTTTCAAGAAAAGATATAGATTATTCCACACCATACCACTGCAAATTAGCACATCCATAATATATTTTGTAACTTTGCAAGTGAAATGCAAATGTATGTCCGCACACACAACCGACTCTTAGACCTATCCTGCCCGCGTGTGATGGCTATCATCAACGTCACCCCCGATAGTTTCTATACCTCCTGCCGTTCCATGAGCGACACAGAAGTGCTTGAGTGTGCCGAACAGGCTGTCGCACAAGGTGCCGACATCCTCGACATAGGAGCCTGCTCCACACGACCCAACGCTACACCTGTCGATGGTGAGACAGAATGGCAAAGACTCGAACCTGCACTCAAAGCCGTACGCCGACATCTCCCGAACGCTGTCATATCCATCGACACCTTCCGGGCAGACATAGCACACCGGGCACTCGACAACGGAGCAGACATCATCAACGATGTCTATGGAGGAGAAGCAGACAAACAGATGTTCGACGTCATAGCACACTACAATGTATCCTATATCCTCACACATGCGAACACCATACCTCCTGCAACCAACGGATACGACAACACACTGACACATGTGCTCGGTTTCCTGCAGGCACGCACCGACCAACTGCACCGCATGGGAGTGGCGGATATCATCATCGACCCTGGCTTCGGGTTCGGGAAAGATGTCGCACAGAACTACGCACTGCTGCGGCAACTCAACGTGTTACAGACCCTGCATGCTCCCATACTCGTAGGTGTGTCACACAAGTCTATGTTTTACCGGCCTCTGGGACTCACGCCCGATGATGTCATACATGCTACCACAGCAGCACACATCATCGCACTACAACAAGGAGCCAACATCCTGCGCGTGCACGAAGTAGCACCCGCTAAACAAGCAATAGCCGTTTATCAACTCACATTCGAACAACCATGCCAATAGGAATAAAAGATATCATCGACATACTGCTGGTAGCCACCATTCTCTTCGGTATATACCGTATCTTGCGCCGATCAGGAGTCAGCAACCTGTTCTGGGGAATACTCGCCTTCATTCTCGCATGGCTGCTCGTCAGTTATGTCTTCCAACTCGAACTGACAGGAGCACTCTTCGACCGGTTTATCAGCGTCGGAGCCATAGCACTCATCGTCATCTTCCAAGAGGAGATACGATCATTCTTCTATCGCATAGGGTCACAGTTCAATATGGACAATCTCAAAGAACATATATCGCGCTCCAAACACAAGAAAGCCACACACCAACAGATAGACCAGATTACCCTCGCTTGCTCACACATGGCAGCATCCAAGACAGGAGCACTCATCATCATAACCAAACAGCAGGGACTCAAAGAGTATGCCGATACCGGAGAGAACATCGATGCCAATATATCGGCACGTATGATCGAGAACATCTTCTTCAAGAACACACCACTACACGACGGAGCACTCATCATCTCCAATGGACGACTACAGGCAGCGGCATGTATCCTCCCCGTCACCAAGAGACAAGACCTGCCCAAACACTACGGACTGAGACACCGTGCCGCACTCGGACTGACAGAGAAGACAGACGCCCTGGCTATCGTCATCTCCGAAGAAACGGGACACATATCCGTAGCACTCGGCAACGATATACATACCGTCAATATCTCGGAACTCGAACATAACTACCTGGCACAAGCCATGGGAGTCACATACGATACAGAAACAGCAAAACAGTAGAAAACAACATGACTTTTCAACGCACACTCGTAACAACAGCACTACCCTATGCCAACGGACCGGTACATATAGGACACTTAGCCGGCGTCTATGTCCCCGCAGATATCTATGTCCGATACCTGCGCCTCAAAGGTCAACCCGTACTCTTCATCGGCGGTAGCGACGAACATGGTGTACCCGTGACGATACGGGCTCGTAAAGAAGGGATCACGACGCAACAGGTGGTGGACCGCTATCATAAGATCATCAAAGACTCCTTCGAGGGTTTCGGTATCTCGTTCGACATCTACTCCCGCACTACCAGTGCCATACACCATAAGATGGCGTCCGACTTCTTCCGCAAACTGTACGACGACGGCAAGTTCATCGAGCAGACCACCGAACAGTTCTACGACCCCGAGACGCAGGAGTTCCTCACCGACCGCAACATACGCGGCGAGTGCCCACGATGCCATGCACAAGGTGCTTATGGCGACCAATGCGAGAAATGCGGAGCCACACTCTCACCCGATGAACTCATCAACCCATACAACGCCATCAATGGCAACCCACTCACCAAACGTCCTACATCACACTGGTATCTGCCACTCGACCAATACCAGTCATGGCTCGAAGAGTGGATTCTCAATGAGCATAAAGAGTGGCGGCCAAACGTCTATGGACAGTGCAAGTCATGGCTCGACGGCGGACTGCGCCCGCGTGCCGTCACACGCGACCTCGAGTGGGGGATACCGGTTCCCGTCAAGGGGGCCGAAGGCAAAGTGCTGTACGTATGGTTCGACGCACCTATAGGCTATATCTCCAACACCAAAGAACTGTGCGACGCACACCCCGAATACGGCAGATGGGAGACGTGGTGGAAAGACCCTTCTACACGGCTCATCCACTTCATCGGCAAAGATAATATCGTCTTCCACTGCATCGTCTTCCCGACCATGCTCAAAGCAGAAGGCTCATACATACTGCCTGACAACGTCCCGGCGAACGAGTTCCTGAACCTCGAAGGCGACAAGATATCTACCTCGCGCAACTGGGCAGTATGGCTCAACGAGTACCTCGTGGATTTCCCCGGCAAACAGGACGTTCTGCGGTATGTACTCACCGCCAATGCACCCGAGACCAAAGACAATGACTTCACATGGGCAGACTTCCAGGCACGCAACAACAACGAACTCGTCGCTATCTACGGCAACTTCGTCAACCGCGCTTTGGTACTGACAAAAAAGTATTTCGGGGGGAAAGTGCCGGCGGCAGGTGAACGCAACGACTACGACACAGCCACCATCGCTGACTTCCATAACGTCAAAAGCGAACTCGAACGACTGCTCAACGACTTCCGTTTCCGCGACGCACAGAAAGAGGCGATGAACCTCGCACGTATCGGCAACAAATATCTCGCAGACACCGAGCCGTGGAAACTGGCAAAGACAGACATGACACGCACCGCCACCATACTCAACCTGTCACTGCAGATAGCCGCTAATCTGAGTATAGCCTTCGAGCCTTTCCTGCCGTTCTCGTCCAAGAGACTGCGTGAGATGCTCAACATGAAAGAGGTGCGTTGGGAAGAACTGGGGAACATCAACCTGCTCCCCGAAGGACAACCACTCGGCGAGGCATCACTACTCTTCGAGAAGATAGAAGACAACGCCATACAGGCACAGTTAGACCGTCTGGCACGCATAAAGGCGGAGAACGGGCAACTCGAAAAGGCAGAAGCACTACGCAACTGGCACCCCGCAGATATCAAAGCACCGACAACCATCGATGACTTCGACAAGATAGATATCCGCGTGGCAACGGTACTCGACTGCCGGCACGTGAAGAAAAGCGAACGCCTGCTCCGGTTCCGTCTGGACGACGGTATGGGAGAACGGACCATACTATCCGGCATAGCACAATCCTACCCCGACCCGTCGGTGCTGATAGGTAAGCAAGTGCTGTTCATCGCTAATTTCCCACCACGAAAGATGATGGGCATCGAGTCACAGGGGATGATACTCTCGGCAGTGGACGCCGACGGCAGACTCGTCGTCACCACCACATCCACCCCCGTCAAAAACGGCACACAAGTAGGATAACCCCTATTCGTCCCACTAAATACTCCTTTCAACTATCAACCCCAAAAACCACTTTGACCGCAGGCGCCTACGGGGGCCCCATAAGCCCGAGGGCGCAATGGGGTGCTCTCTCGCCTGCGGACAAAGAGTCTTCTACTGCACAATCACGGAGTAAACCTTACGATTGCCGTCAGTGTCCTCGATAGTCAGAAGATATACCCCACCCCAGTTAGGAGCCACGATACCCTCTCCGTACACTATCGTCTGCTGGCTAAGCGGCATACCGTAGATAGTAGTCCAACGGGCGAAACCATTGACCGATGACGCATGTCTTCCGATAAGCGACATTCGTTGTCCACGCTCTACCAATGTAGGCACATTGGGCACTTCCGAAGGGGAAATGAGTGTCGGAATGATGGGACAGGTCATCAGTTGCAGGCTGTCCCCGGCACGAGTAACTAATGCCGTATATTCTGCCGTCATATCCAATCCCTCAGGAGCATAGTAATAGGACTGCGTAGCACCTTCAATAGGCATCCCGTTCTTGAACCACTGATAACCGACGAGGTTGAAGCCTCCGTTATAGTCTTTGTCGCGCAGCGATATGATATCATTCCAACGCTGCGTAATCACAGTGTCAGGATACTGCACCTTCAGACTGACGTATAGCGTGTCGTCCACCACTTTCTGCGGATAGAACTGGCGCATACTATCGTGGAAAATCACCATAGCAGGGTAAACATCCGGCATAATAGGCTGCGACACCTCTATATCAAGGAACGACCGCGGAACAGTCTGCTCTACAGGTGCTGCCAGTTGTTCATTCTCTTTCTGCCAAATCACAGAGTACTTGTAACCGCGTCCTTGTTTGATAGAGAATGGCACTCTCCATGAGTCGTCCGTAGCGCAGATAGAATCAACAATCGGCATGTTTACGATCAGATACTCATGAACATACAGTTTTAGCGTAGAAATACTATCACAACCATAGATGCTCTTGGTGGCGTGAACGTAGGTGCCTGACTTGTCGCGCAAGGTGTCATTGAACATCAGCGGCTGGTCCACCATAATGATAGTATCGAGCATCGAGAACAGGGTGTCCTGCATAATCAGATGGGTGATGATGACACTGTCACACCCGATAGATGAGATGATAGTATCGCGATAGTCACCTGTCTCGTAGTAGGTGCCGCCAATGAAAGTAGAGCCATCGGGGTTCGTGCCGCGGAAAGTGTAGGGATAACCCTTGCAGCCTATGTATATATTCTCTACAGGCTTATGTCCTACAGCAGGTAGATAGATGGTCTGCGTAAAGATACTATCACAGTTATTCACAATCGCCTTAACCGACACTTGGAAAGTATCACCCGCTTGCGGGAACTCTATCTCATCCAACTTAAATTGTTTGCGGTTCGGCACCAGATTGTTGTACTTGCCAAAGTCCCACTCTACTCCGTCGCAAGACAGGCGCAGGGTGTCGTTCGGGGTGCCATCCTTATGGCGTTCCACCTGTTCCATGCGGCTGTTGTTGGTGAACGTGATATAGTTACGGCAGTCGCGTTGACTAATCGAATAAGAGAAGTCGCCCACTGGATAGTGGGGTTTAGCCGAAGCATAGAGTGTGAATGAGCACTCTTGCTGCTCCTTGAAAATGACATCCACAGCATATTCATTGGTATCCAACGAGTCGGTGATAGTATATACCTGGTCTGTAGAAAGCGTCCTCTTCAGCGGGTCTTTGGCGTAGTACCACTTATAGTCAAAGCCGGATGGCGCACGGAACTCCGTCATAGACGACCCGTCGCACGCCTCACCGTCAAGATTGGCTTTATCGCAACCCAAAGTAAAATAGGCATAGCCGAAGTGGGCAGTATAAGAGCAGTCAAAAGTGGTAAGTTGGATAGTCAGCGTCTTGCCCATATATTCGGAGAGGTTCACACCGACCGTTGTCCAGTCTTTCCATACGACATTCAGCGAGCGACCCAATCCGGTTATTTCAGAGGCAAGCGTATCTCTATTCCAACCATCTTCTACCCAACTGGAGGTAAAGTCAGCCGAAGCACAGTCGCCAATCGACTTGCCTCCATCTAATATCTGCAGTTTGAACCGTGGGTCCGCAAGGTCTTTTGCACCCTTGCTCTTGTCTTTATCATGACCGGGGCTTTCCAACACAACCGCATATTTTAAGATGAGAATAGGCATCGTAGAATCTACAAGGAACTTAAACTCGGCACGTTCACTCTCGCCACCGTTGTTCCAGTTGCCCAATCGGACAGAGGCTATCTCGCCATCGGGGATAGTCTTCAGTCTACCACCCGTACGAGGGTCGGTCTCAGTCTTGGAGTAGTGGTGCGTATGGCGACTTGACATATCTTCTGAACCATTGTCCACCATTTGCTTCACGTAGCCATAATTCTCAGTTACATAACTTGTCTTAATAGTACTGATATAGCAGTTATCATCGGTCAACGTGATATAGTCAATACAGTGATTACCGGGATAATAGATAAACTTGTTGGTCATCGACTTACCGCTATAGAAAGTCTCTTGGTTGACCGTATCCCAGCAGACAGTGCGCACATAGAAGTCGCAGAAGCCTTCAGGGATATCAGTAAAGGTATAAGTAGTAGTATTGGTAGTATGTATCTGCCAGTTCTTCTGCTCGTAACTATAGCATCCTACCTCGTACTTGTCAGCATCACCCTGCCAGTTAAGGATTAGCGAGTCGGTACTGGTAGTGGTGATTTTCAGTCCTTTCGGTGCAGAACAAGCACGTCCGTCAAGGATAACGATGTTATCCACACACGCACCCGGATCTGCCGTTACTGTCCCATTACGCCAGATAAACACCAGTCGATAGGGTTTACCCGTCTTACCTTTCGAGATAGTCGCAGAGCATGTCTGCCAAGTCGATTGACTACGCAGCATCAGACGTGCCTCCTCTGTAGTCTCGGTCGGACTGAGTTCCAAACAATATGGCTTCAGGTTATCAGGGTCTAAGATAGAACTATTGGTCGATTCCAAGTTTATAGCATTGCCATAATAGTCCTCCATCGGCACGAAAGCCACCATCAGTCCATCCAATCCGCCATCTCTGTAGCCACGGGCTATCCAGTCGAACGAAAGGGTGTAGTTCTCGCCTGTGCTTCGTAGGGTGATGGTACGCGAGGCAAGAATCACACAAGAGGAAGCGGTATAAGTCGTGGTAGCGCCTTGCGTATTCGACACATACAGCGCATGAGTTCCGCCATTGTTAATAGCAGTATCCACCACCCACTTATTAGGTATAGACGCGGCTTTGGAGCCTACCGACAAGTCCCAGTTTTTTAACTCTTCAGCGTCTTCAAAATCGCACGAGTAGTTATACACTCCCACTGCTGTTTGTGCATACGCAGCAGGTAGAATAGCGGTCAGAAAGAGTACTGCTAAGATGAGATTGTTGAATATTCTATTCATTGTTATATCAGTTATTATCGTACGTTATACATATCTTTAGGGTATTACCATAATGGTCTTTGACAGAGTCGCAGTGGCATCTTTTACTTGCAGGATATAGCATCCCGGCACATAAGGCATACAGATAGTCATCATGCCGCCTACGCAGGTCTGTGTAGCACAGAGTGTACCTGTTGGAGTATACAGACTAACCACCGCCTTATCCGGGATATCGAGTGTCAGTTCTTGTCCTACATGAAGCATGGTCGGTATATTATCCACGGTGGTCTTCACGTCATCCACACCGTTATACACCACCGGAATGATTGGGCAGGAGAACTGGCTCACGTTATCAGATTGGCGCGTCAGCAATACACAATACTCGTTGTTGGTATTCAGCGGGTAGTATAGATACGGCTGCGTAGCACCTTCGATAGGTTGTCCGTTCTCGTACCACTGATAAGAAGTGAAGGTATAGCCGCCATTGTTCTCCGCATTGCGGATGAAGATAGCCTCTCCCCACATCTGTTGTAGGATAGATGATGAGTAGCGGACATCAAACATGAGGTTCTCTACGATAGTCTCTCCGCATGAGTGGTGCTGGAAGAACTCGACCTTGACAGGATAAACATCGGGGTGGATAGTGTTCTCGAATGGGAAAGTCAACTCCTCGGTGCGAACAACGGGTGCAGAGGTATATGGATTATGATAGATAACAATATCTTGTAGATTCTGCTGGTGTCCCTTTGGGTCGAAACTGACACGCAGGCTATCGAAGTCTCCATGTTGGAGAATATAGGAGATAGTCATCGCCTTCTGGTCAGCACAATAATAAGGTTTACTTTCCATATCCTCCATAATTGCACTCGCACTGAGTTGTGGGACAACAGTCAGTTGGAGGTTGATGGTGCTATCGCAGTCGTAGTGGTTGGTGAAGACCACAGTATAGTTCTGCGTAGTAGCGTATGCGTCCTCCACACCACGTTTGTAGGTCGTTGGGGTACCCCTGTATACGCCCGTGAGAGAGTAAGGGAGTTGGAGCGAAGAGATAGTGTCGGTAATAGTAATGACGCTAACGGGGTTCACTGTCAGATCAAGCACCTCCACACTATCACAACCATAACGGTTTTTCATCTCATGGCGATAGACACCTGTCTTGATTAACTTATCACCATAGAAAGTATATCCGTTATTGCGGCAGACAGTAGCCATAATCAGCGAATCAGGCGTTAGGATATTCGGGATGATGATGGTAGTATCTTTGGTGGTAGTACATGTCCCGTCTGCGATATAACTGGTCTGCGTTATCCGCAGGGTATCGCCTGATGGATTGGCATCAAAGGTGAAAGTCTGGCTGGAGTTGGATATGCTCTTGCCTGTCACAAGACTCTTCACGGTAAAGTCAGACCCCTCACACGGTTCTGCGGATATATGTATCTTACCATCCGCTCCATAGTCAGCCACGCGTGCACTATCGGTGAAGTAGATAGTATTGGCGCAGTTGGTAGGTCTCTGGCGATGGCGGAACAACGGCATCGGTGCTCGAGGCGATAGTTTGGTCTTGAGCTCGAAATAGCAACTGGGCTCAATGAGGTCGCAGAGACGGCATACATAGATATTGGTATCGCCCGCATTGACATTGAGTTCGGCTTCGCGGCTTCGTACCACCTTCTCTCCATCAGCGTCAATGGCTATACCACGGTCATACAAATCCCGATTCTTCTCGGCGAACCAAGTATAGGTAAAGCCTTCCGGTGCTTCAGCCACCACCTTCGGATTACCCGAGCACTGATCGGTTTCAATGGATGCCGATGCGCAGTTGAGAGTGAAATAGCCGTAGCAGTAGTGACCACCTGCGGTACAGCCACGGGCAATGATACGCACTTTGAGGTGGTCGCCTTGACGCACACCCGATTGCTCCAAGAGATTAATACCCATCGTGGTCCAGTCTTTCCAATAGATATTATTGCTGTTCAGACCTTTGTTTTTATCCTTATGAGGAAACTCATATTTACTATAAATGGTCCATCCTGCCTCAACAGCCTCCGTACTATCTTCCGGACAATAAAACTCTTTTGCACCACAGTCTGCATCCAAAACATTACCATCTTCATCCAATATCTCCAATCGGAAGAAAGCACGTATATTACCTTCGTGTGCCTGTTCCATAACAATAGCATATTTCAGCAGTAGCAACGCTTGCGTAGCAGTATCCACGGTAAGGTCGTAGGTGACGCTATAGCCTCCGATATTGACAGAAGAACCATCGTTAATCACGAACTTATTCGAACTCGGGCATAGCCATGTACCCAATCGTACAGAGGCTATCTCGTTGTCGGGCACCGTCTTCAACTTATTGCCGGTGCGGAGGTCATACTCTGAAGCATCAGAGTAAACGGTATGAAAACTGCTTATCTCATCCTTGCCGTCGTCAATACGCCCGTCGTATTGATAGGGGTCAATGCTACTCATGGCATACTGTCCGTACGTACACTTGGCATGATCAAGATCCACATAGTTGATACAGTGATTTTCCATACAGAGCAATGACTTCCCATTGAGGACGGTATAAGCCGTCGTATCATTACCTCTCCAACCGCGTACTCGAAAGTCATAAGTCCCCTCTTTAAGCGATTTTATCTTGTATTGAAAATTGGGAGGAGTGGCTTGGTGGGTAAAACGTCGCCACGAGGCTTGATTGCTGCGGCGATACTCCACCGAGTAGTCGTTGACATTACCCGTCCACGACACCACGAAGGAGGAGTCTTCACATTGCATGACAGCCTGCAGATTTTTTGGTTTTTCATATTGCGCCGAGGCAATCTGGATATTGTCAATACATGCGCCTAAACCTATACTGTCATTGGAGATATTTTTATTCACCCATACAAAGACTAATGCATAGTCTTTCTTTGCATTATTAGACGTCATCCCCACGCTATAGGTAGTTCCTGGTCCGGCATCCATACTCACATTGCGCCAGCGTTGTTCTTGCGACATAGCCTGTCGGCGGGAATAGTCGGACGAATAGACGAAAGAGGCTTGTCCCAAAATTCTTGTAGGTAGCGTAGCAGCCGAAGAGGAAGATGCATATTGCAACAGATTGTCATTCCCCGTTATCAACTGCGAATAGTAACCGAAAAACACATAGAGTGTACCGCCTTGGTTCTGAGGCCCCATAGCCTTCCAATCGAAGGATATGTCATAATTTTTCGTTCCGCTGGCATGTTCGGGGAAGTGTATCTTGCGGTATGCCATGACGACATCCTGCTTTGCCCCACTCATAGCGTTCTCTCCACCATCGGTGGAGATATACAGCGACTGATGTCCATCAGACCGAGTGGCATCGCCAACAACCCATTGATCAGTAGCAGTGGCAGAATTCTGGTTGAAGACCCAGTCCGAAAGGTCTTCTTCCGCCTCGAAACTACACTGCCAAGGCACTGTGATTTGCGATGTAGCATGTGCTGTTGCCGGGGCGATGAGTAGCCCCAGCACAGCACACGATAGTATATAGAATTGTCTTGTAGTCATTTGATGTGGATATATCTATCTAAACGATTAATATATTTGTTGGATATCCTCGCCCGCCGTACCGGTAATCTCAAATTCAACACGTCGGTTCTGGGCGCGTCCCTCTTCGGTATCATTGGTAGCAATCGGTTCGGTCTCGCCCTTACCATCGAACTCAATACGGTCAGCATCAACACCACGCGCTATCAGGTCGGCACGTACGGCTTTAGCACGTCCTACCGACAGACGCATATTCGCGTCATCCGAGCCTATAGCATCGGTATGACCTGTGATGCGGATAGTAACCGTGGGGTTGTCTCTCAAGAACGATGCAAGGCTGTTCAACGACTCTTCCGACTCAGGCAAGACTGTGGTCTTGTTGGTTGCGAAGAACAGGTTGTCTATCTTTACCTTGATACCCTCTTTGATGCGGGTCATATGGAAACGCAAGGTGTCTTGTTCGAACTGCACACTCTCGGTAAGCGGCATATAGCCATGTCCCATGATGTTGACATTATACTGCCCTGACAACATCTCGCTCACGAATAGTCCGTCTTCGTTGGTAGCACCTTGGTAGGTACGAGTAGTGTCTGCCGATGCTACGACGCGTACATCTGCCTCGTTGATAGGCTGACGTGTCTCTGCGTCGTACACATATCCACATAACGTGTAGATAATGGGTATAGGCTCAGGACGGAGATTGAAGCGTAGAGTATCCTTCAAGTCATAAAGATGCTCATACTCAATAGTATCACATGGATAGAAGCCCAGTTTGCTGGCTGCCACACGATAAGTATCTTTCGGCATACGGTTGAGGACAAGACCCTTGTTGTTAGTGGCTTTGTTGACAACCTTGCCTGATGACAAACGCTCAATGGTAACCTGTGCGCCGGAGATGACCTTACCCGTTTCGGCATTGGTGACAAGAGCAGCCATACGCGGACTTGGCTCGGTAGGTATAGGAGCCATCTTCATCTTCTTACGTGGCAGTTCATAGAACACCGCCAACTTAACGCCTACGAGAAATGGGTTGACTTTAGCACTCTGCGAAGTGGTGGTGGATAGTGCGGAAGTGTAGTTAACCTTTTGGTATAAGTCTTCGGGGGTAGCCATCTGTTGCCCTACTACCGGTGAGAAATCTGCAGGCATATCATTCGTGGCCGTAGCAGCGATGTTGGCACTACTCTGGATATTCAGCACACCATACTCTGCAAACAAAGCGATACGATAGCGGAAGTTCTTGGTTGCCTGCTGCATCTTGGCGGGTTTGCCACTCTGTTTCTTAGGCTTGGGTTGTGTCCATTGTTCGAGATTCAAACCTATCTCAGCAGTTACAGCCGTATTAATGCCGAACTTCAACGACTGACTGTGTTCGGGTATAGCATACCCACTCACAAGGGCGTGGGTGTACATATCCTGCAAGTCATCAATCAGTTCGAGATCTTGGATAGAGGTCGAGAGAGAAGAATTGAGAATAGAGGAACCCATCACATTCACACCTATCTTGGCACCGGCTTGCCAGTACCATTTATCGAGTTCCATACCGAACAACAACGGCAACTGGACATATCCGGCCGTCCATTGATCATGCATATCAGCATAGGAATATGTGTAGGTCATCAGTGGATATTGCTTCACATCGTAGGTGCGGAGCAACGGCCCTTTATCAATACCGGTGATGCCTGTGTAGGAGTTATAGAACTGCAGTTCCGCTCCCGTAGTAAATAAGAAACGTTTATAGCGCAGTTGATAGCCTAATCCTACACCGCCACCTGCTCCACCAATGGCGTAGGGGTTGAAACCGGTCTGTTGGTCAGCGTCGAACGGGAAAGCACTCGGGAATATGGCAGAGTAGCCCGCTTGCCCCCAGAAACCTAATCGGTGGGCAATATCGCGGTTCATATAGGCCGCCACTTTGGCATTATGTTTTTGCACTTCTGCCACACGTGCTTGATAGGCAGCAGCCTCTTGAGCAGGAGTGAGCGAAGTCTTGGCAGGCTGTTTCGACTTCTGCGTGTTCTGCTGTTTGACCTGAGGCTTGGCAGTTTTGACTTGCGACGTAGGTGCAGTCGGTTTATTCACTTTCTTTTTCTTGGCAACAGGTTTAACATTTTGCTTCTTGGGTGCAGCCTTGACCTGTTGTTTAGGTTTGGAGGCTTGTTTCTTTGCGTTGTTGCTTTTCGTAGGCGGAGCAGCATATAATGTAGCCACAGAGCCCGCTTCTAACCATGAGAGGATAGGAGTGACCGTCATCGAAAAGAGAATGAACATTACTACCAATAGTTTGTATCTCATACTTGCGTTGTTATTTCTAAGTTTATATCATACTTCATAGGCATCACTCGCCTCATGAATAATTGTAGTCTTGTTGTTTATTCTTTGCAGATTACACATGCTTTCTTTTGTGGCAGTTCTATCAGTACAGTAGCCTTGATCCCTATCGAGAACTGATGTATCTTTGCCGACCCGAGTTCATTGCTCATCACGGCAGGAGTGAGGGTATAAGGGTCAACCGAGTTGGGGTTAACCGTCGTCAGATCCACTTCATCCCACATAGACTTCAGTCGTGGTCCCAACGAATTCTTCTCGGAGGTGTGGATATTCTTTATTCCATAGTCTATATAGAGAGCGAGATAATAGCGCTGACGCGGCTTGGGTATGTCGGCACCGGACTGAAAGAGCAACTCCCTTGCGAAGCGCCCGCCTACCTCAACGTGGGCAATCACGTCCCAGTCCCATTTGATAGCACCTCCGGACTCCACATAGCGCGGCCCGAAGTTGCGGGTGGTAATATCATTGACCATCCCTTGAGGCATGATAAACTGCGAGGAGAAGTCACCGGAAGCCGTCACAGTGGCTTGCGTCTTGGCTTGTCCCCAGAAGTTCACAGAGAACTTAGGTCCTACGAGAAAGTAGAATCGTTTGTACTCCATACCCAAGAGGATAGGAATATTCAAGTTAATAGAGTGGCATATATCACTGCCATCAGTAGTATTCAGGTATAGCGTTACGGCTAAAGGTTCCTTCTCCTTGGGAGAGGGGAAAGGATAGATATTGAACGATGACTGTGCCTTGACATCATACATGGATTGAGTATTGAGAAGGTAATATCCTTCGACGCCTGTTGATAGCAGAAAGTTATTGTAGAAAAATCGGTACCCGACGCCGATGTTAGTAGCCATTCCCTGTCCTGCTTTTAGGTCAGGGGAGTCGTTGGTTAGTGAAGCATATCCCAAAGACCCGTCAATAGATATAAAATGGCGTTGCTCAGGCGACAGGCGCGTGAACGCGCCTGTCGTTTGAGTAAAGCCTAACATAATGGCTAAGATAAAACTATATTGCCATTTCATTTGCCCTTATTGTTTCTTGGTTATCCCCATCGGTCCTCATTAGACCGATGGGGCAGTTAGTGATTAGTTCTTGACTATTACACGTCCGATATACGTCTGTTCGGATGCCGAGATACGTATGGTATAAACACCGGCGCATGGGAAATTGCTAAGAGTGATAGCACCCGTTTCCGGTATTTGTACTTCCATATGGTGACCAAGCATATCAAACATCTCTATCGTCATCTCAGCGCGCTGTGCAGCCGTGAAGTCGTTGTCGATATAAACGATTTCGTTGCGCGATACAACGGTTGGACGGATATGGAGCGAAGCGTAACCTGTGTTGTCCACAGCATCCGACTGACGCACGGTAATGGTGAGTACCACTATCTGCGAGCATTCGCCGCTGGCACTGGATATCTCCAACGTGTCTTGGTACGTACCCTCTGGCGTGCCCAATGCCAATACCACTTGTCCGTTGTACAAGTACGGCAGTTGAGCGGTGGTCGTTGAGTCTTGAACATAGATAGTGTCGCCTGAAAGGACAGTTAGGTTGAGCGTTACGATAGTGTCGCACTCCTCGCCTTGACCCGACAACGTCTCGGTATAAACACCGGTGGTGCTGAGTGTCTGTCCGTAGAACACGTAGGTGTCGCCCGGACAAATAGCAGCCTGCTTGGTGATACGGTTATCTGTGTTAGACAGTATCAGCGTACGGACAATCGTGCACTCACCCATTGGTATCTCTACCTCGTGTGTGCCAACAATATTCGTATTGAAGTTATCGTCAATATAATACTCTCCTGCACATACGGTAGCCCAAACGGTGTCACGTCCCTGCTCAGCCTCGGTGAGGTGCAGTGTGATGATGCTGTCACAACCGTTCTCGGTCTTCAAGACATCAATCTCATACTCACCCGCCATTGTGTAGGTCTTCCCGTTGTAGGTATAACTACATCCCTTGGTAAAGGTAGCGTACTTTGAGCCACGGAGAGGTTCATTGAGCGTGAGATGGAGAGTGATGATACTATCGCATCCTATGCGGTTAGTGATGGTACGTGTGTAGTCACCTGCCGTAGTGATAATGGTATCGCCAAAGATGTAACTACCACCTTGGCACAGGCCCACACTATATTCGTAGGTCGTAGGCTCCAATACGGTAAGTTCCAAGATGGTGATGACACTATCGCAACCCGATACGTAGTGAGCAGTATCTGTATAGGTCCCAGCCTCCGACAACAGATGTCCGAAGAAGTCGTAGGTATCGCCCTTACATATCTGCTCTGCCACCTGACGGGTAGATGCCTGCAGTACAGTCAACGTGAGATTGACAATACTGTCGCAACCATAACGGTTGACAAACGTATTGGTATAATGTCCCGACTCGGAGAGAACTTGCTCGCCGAAAGTATAGGTCTCGCCGGCACAGATAGCCTCAGTCACATCGCTGTGTTCAGGAGCATAGACAGTGAGTACCAGACCATTGATAACATCGGCTTGCCCTGCTACCCGTATGGTATCATAGTAGGTACCGGTAGCGGTGTAGTACTTACCACCGAACTCATAGGAATCACCTTGACAGATGTAACCATACTGGTAGTTGACATTTGCATACTTAACCAACAGGTTGAGAGTTACGATACTATCACAGCCGTAGATGTCTGTGAGCGTAGAGTCAACCGTAGCGGCCTCGGTAAGGGTTTGACCTCCCCAAATGTACGACTCTCCATGAAGGATACTATCGATGAATGTCGTGTGAGCATTCGTTCGAACAGTGAGTGCCAGTGTGGCGATAGAGTCGCAAGCGGCGGTATGGATGGTGTCATTGTAAACGCCTGACTTGTCATATACCTTTTTACCGAAAGTGTAAGTCTCGCCTTCACAGACAGCAACCGCGGTATGGCTGCGTTTCAGTGCCGTTACCGACAAACGCATCGTCACTATCGAGTCGCAACCACCCAACGTAGAGGTCAGGTAAGCCGTATGAACGCCTGCCGTGGATATCTGCTGTCCGTTGAACTCCACATAATCGCCCTCACAGATAGTGGTATCAATGGTAGTCTCGAACTTCTGGGTGTGCCTTATAATGAGGTTCACTATACTATCACATCCCGTCACTTGCGAGGTTAGTTTCATACGATAAGTACCCGGAGTACTGTGCTCGTTAAAGCCCATATACTCGAATGGTGTGCCTTCGCAGACCGTTATCTCGTAGTTATATACAGGTGCTTCCTTTATCTCCGCATTCAGCGTGTAGAGAGAGTCTGTAACACCATCCTTAGTGGCCAGCGCATAGCGCTCGTACTTCTTCTGACCTGACGATACGGTGTCACCATCCACCGAGAAGCCGAGAACATCATCTATATCTTGGTATTGGCAACAGGTAAGGTCTTGCTTCTTCTCAACGAAGTAGTTGATGCGGATATTATCGATATGCAGTGCGCAGTTAGCATTCTGCTCGGTGTTCTCTCCGTAGAAAGCAATCTTAATGGTCTTGCCTGCGTACTTCGAGAGATCGATACCCATCTTATGTATCTTGTAGTCGATGTCGGTGAGTTTATAGTCACCGATACCATAACGATAATGAGGATCCGTATTATCATTGGTGGTCTCGTTGTTCCAGATGATAGCATTCTCACGTTTCCAAGTGTTACCACCATCCTCGCTGACGATAATCATGAACTGATCGTCCCAACCAGTGTTCCACTCCTCGTTGACCTGTATAGGTTGGTTCTCGGTAGAAGTGGAATACTCGTATGTACTCAGACTTGCATCGAAGAGCAGTCGTGCACCGGTATTCTCCACAGTAATGAGCGGAGTGATGAGCCAGTACTTCTGGTAATAACTTTCGGTCTGATAAGATTTCGGCACACCTGTCGAACCGGCATAGAAGAATGTCATACGCAGGTGGTAGCCCTTGATAACATTGTTCTGGATGCGGTACCAACTATTGTAGTCACTCGAAGAAGTGTTTGCCTCCAGTTGCCCGCCTGCGAAGATATCCTTCGCATAACCTTTCTTTGCCTGCCAGCCCTTATCATCGACATAGAGGTCGTTAGCAGTGAATGTCTCCGTGAAGAGTGGGGCAAAAGCGGTTCGGAAACTCTCGGTCTGTGTCCATTCCGACGCCTCATTGCGGTCTGCATCGCAGTACAACTTGATACGATAATAGTACGCCGTCGCTTTCTGCAATCCGTCAAGGACTACTGACGAATCAGTTATATTCGTTTGCGAGAGGATTATCTTGGCTGAATCCAAGAAAGTAGCGTCGGTAGACACTTCGATATCAAACGATGCTGCGCCATCCGAACTCCACGATATCTTGGCAGAGGTGGCAGTCTTGTCGGTTACAGTAGTCTTGGACGGAGCCACGCAAGTCTGTAGTGTCTCGAATACGACATCATCCACATATACCGTACTATAGGTACATACTGTACCATCCTCTAACGTACGATTCTTATTGGCACGGAAGAATACGTATGGTCCTGTAGCGTTATTGAGAGCCACCGTGAACTTCTGGAAGCCATATTCGTTGGTCTCATCGCCCTTGACCTTACTGCTTTCAATAACGTTTCCATCGCACTTGTAAATACAGGTATCAAGAACCGTATAAGTGGTTGGGTCTTCAGGGTCGGTACAAGTACCCACTTCCATCATCTTCGCATACGTCTTGCTAGAAGCACTGAGGTAGCCCGTACTTATAGTTCGAGAGCAAGGAGACATATAGAACGATACTTGCAAGGTATCGAAGCCCTTACCAACCTCACCTATCTCCGCATCCAACTCCGGTGTAACGGCTACCGTTTGGTAAGTAGTTCCACTATGATAGAGTTTTAACGCCGAGTTGCCACTATGAGAATACGACGTTGAACTAGTGTTAGGAATGTTATAAGCCCAATTGGTACCCACAGCACCCGTTCCTTGGTTGAGATAACTCCAGCACTTGTTCTTGTACAAATCGCTCGTGAACAAATTCTCTACCTCTCCTGTTTTCTGCTCGAAACTGGTGGAGAAACTATTTGGAGTGTAGGTTTCACATTCTGTCTGGAAAACCTCGTAGAACGTATATTCGGATGTAGCCTTCATGGTAGCATCAATGTCGGCATCCACATGGCACACACGCCATACATACTTCTGTGCGAGTTCGAGATTAGGTATGGTATAAGTGGTCGTGGTCACTCCGGTGACAGTAGTTGCTTCATTCCAGTTCTTCGCACTTTTCCATACCATATACTGGAGCGTGTAAGTACCGCCCTGTTCCATAGGTTTCCATGAGACGGTAGCAGAGTTGGTGGTAACATCTATCAACTCAAGGTCGCGAGGAGCACGTGCTGTCTGATGTTTCTGCAACGAGACATCATCCATATAGAAGTATCCATAACCCACTTGCCGGAATGCAACATAGAGACCCTTTGCACCAGTCAATGGCACGGTAAACTTCTGGAAGTAGCGCAGACCCGCTGGGTCATTGGTAACCTCGGTGCTGGTGGTGAGCATCTCGTTAGTATATCCGTACTCTACCGTATCAATAGGCACAAAAGTGGATATATCATTAGGATCCGTAACCGTACCAACAGCCAACTTCTGTGAATGGGTAGTCGATGCACCTTTGAGATAGGAAACGGTATACACCTTAGCAGTTTTCTTACTCTCATGGAAACAACGGCCGTAGAATACCAACTCCGTAGTATCCATATCAATCTCCATAGCAGGCATCACAGCATATACCTCATTATTTGAGTTTGATCCATAGAAACGGAATACACTATTCCCGGAAAGCGAGTAACGATATGTGGAAGTGTTTGGCAACATGGTCGGATTGTACTGTTTGTAGGTAGTGGACGTTATGTCGTAACCATCCTTATCAATACCTACCTGCCAACAATCTGGTGTACGGTAAACAGTATCCCCAGCTGTGGTAGAAGTAGGCCACTGATAGGTGAAGCCGTCTGCGACACTCACAGAGGGGTTTTCCCCGGGTTTGTAGTTAGGTCCTGGCTCGAAGTCATACGAATAGCCATTACCCTCTTTGATGGCACATACGGTGTTAAATATCTTCCTGTTGCTGAGTGCCGCTTGGTCACTAACATGCGCCGCATCTTGTACATACACCGCGTAGGTCTCCGTTTCCTTCAATCCCTTAATAGTATAGGTATTGCCCGTTACATTCTCTATCTTGGTAACCAACGTGTCGGCAGCACTATTAAGATATGGGATAAAGTTAAGCACTTTCTTCGTCTTCAGTGTGTCGATGAGATAGATGTTGTAGGCCGCTGCATTACCTGTCCACGAGATAGTAGCCGTAGTGTCTAATGGCACAACGTCAGTGATAATAGGTGTCGTAACACCCGTTAGCATCTCAATGGCGAGTTGCCCCATATAGATGGTGGCGGAGCGCTTGTTGTGACACTTCATCATGAATGCCACCTGTCGATCCCTCACATTCATGTCAGCGAGAGATATCGTGTACTTATCCCAACCATAGTTGTCAGCCTCACGCAATGTATCATACTTCACGAGTTGCGAAGGTCGGATAGTGGTGTACGGCTTGAACGATTCGAAGTTGCCCAAGGTGTCGATAGTACCTACAGTGAGGTAAGCATCCTTATAGACAGTGCTGACCACATTGCGGCTAGACTCCGTACTATAATCACTTGTATAAGCATATCCTGCACGCAGATAGAAAGAAACTTGCTTCTGCTCTGGGTCTTTGATAAGCGGAAGAACTAATGTGGCACTATCATAAGTATTCGTTCCTTGCAATACTTGCAACTTAAGCGCATTCTCCTTTATATCCCCCTCTGGATTCAACGCATAAGCATAGGCCGTTGTGTTCGCCACGTAGTAAGGATAATACGCGGATGTGGCATTGCTTCCCGACAGACCGGTGAGCGCAGGGTGGATATAGGTACTCGTCGCCTTGGGCGAGAGAACAGAGGTAGTACCTTGTTCATCTTTCTTGAAAGTGAAAGTGTAGGTACTATCAATAATCCACTTGGTATTAAAGGTCTTTACTGCCGTCCATTCACTCTGGTCCTCACCACAGTTGGTTCGCACTCGTACATCGTAGTCGGTAGCGGGTTTCAGTCCGGTGAAGAGGAACTTGGTGTCGGTCAGGGTGTATGTCTTCTCTGTTGCTGCTTTCACATCAATGAGGCGTACATCCCACTTGGTATCCGTTTCGTAGAATGGCGTAAAAGTGAGCATAGCCTGTGTGGTTTGTATCTCAGAGATTGCTATATCAAGGGGTTCGTAGCACGTAGGGATATATCGGATACGGAGGTCATCGATATATACGCTACCGGTCTTGCTATTGGCCATAAAAGCGATATGCTTCTTGTCAGCACGGGTACCCAGTTTCACCGTGTCTAAGTTGATGAAGTACTGATCCATGCTGGCTGTGAGAGTGATAGAGTCGAAAGGCACAAAGGTCCTGTACATCGCCTCTACACTATCTATCGTACCAATATAGAGTATCTTGTCCGCTGTCTTACCGGCATAGAACGACAACTGCAGTTCAGTAAGACTCTCAACATCTATTTCCGGTGTTACGAACACGGTTGTAGCCGTTGCTGTACCATAGAGTCTCATCGATTGCTTCTCATATGAGTAAGTTGCCGTAGTTTGTATCTGCGGGTATGTATTAGATAGTGTGGTATCGTTTAGAAGATATTCGCCTCTATAGCAATAACCCATATTACCGGAACCGGAAGCATAGTGTTCGTCGTCGAAATCATCGAACCAAGGTATGGTTGCCAAGTCTGGGCAGTCAGTACGGAAGTAGGGGGCTTCATAACTCCAGACGCTCTTCTCGGTCTCACTGCATACGGCTTGTACATAAGCATAGTAGTTGGTGTTGGCCTTGAGACCCGTGACAGTTGCGGAGTGTCCTGTTACCTGTTGCAGTAAGACATCGGGATTGGCAGCCACTAACGTGTCGGTCTTCACAGAATCCACATACTTTTCCGTAGCGATAGCGATATTATACTTGTCGGATTCGCCTTCCCAAGAGAGTGTTACGCTCGTCTGTGTCAAGGTGTCTATCTTGATATGCGAAGCATGCCTGCAAGTGGGGATAGGCTCCAAAGTGATATCATCCACATAAAGCCATGACGTGGTCTTCTCAATGGCTTGCGAGAGGAGAACAACAAAGTTACCCGTCCCGGTGTAGGTATCGAACGGAAGCACCAGTTTCTCCAAAGTAGCCGTAGTATAAACAATCGTGTCAATAACCTCCATAGCAGAGAGATTATTCGGATCTGTGGTGATACCTACGATAAGTGTACCATTCTCCGAGGAACTATAACCCAACCTGGCAGGATAACTGGTTGCAGCAACAGTCATACTGATTTGGTAATCTTTGATAGACTTGCCATCAGGAAATGCTAATCCGGGTAATACTGCATAACAACCACTGCCATAGTTCTTGTTGTCTTGCAGTTTCATCATCCTGGATTCAGTCTTAGAATAGGTATGGTTCACAATACTCGGTCTATAGCCTGTAGAGGCAGTAGCGGTGTTGTTACCTATTATCCAGCATCCGATAGGTGAGCCTGCTATAGTAGAGTATTCCTTGCTCTCAAAGTCCTCTTTGAAAGTCTCTACATCAATATTCTGACAGAGTGTCTTGACACTGGCCGTGCGCCAAACAGAGGTGGTCTCATCGCAGATAGTTGCCAAAGCCACATAGTAGGTAGAGTCAGCCTCTAATCCTTCTAACGGAGCGTATGGCACTGGCTGACTGCCATCGCCTACAACCAACGAGTCGATGATGTCGGCACTGTCAGGCATCGTTCCTGCGTCCATAGCCTTAGTGTCAAAAGGTTTGGCGGACAGGTAGTATTTCCAAGCGTTGTCGATACGCAGTCCGGAGTACAGACGCGCCGAGTTATCCGTTATCTGCGAGAAAGAAGGATGGGGGGCTGCACAGGTGGCGAGAGACACAGTAATCTCATCAAGATAGATAGTTGCTGTTTTACCTATCGGGGTACGGAAAGCGATGTAGTGTCCTTTACCTGTATAGTTCTCGAGACTTACCTCGAAGTTCACTACGTTATTGATCGTTCCATTAGTGCCTCGTCCTGTCCCCTTACCACCCGTGATAGAGTCAAGAACCACGAACGTAGATAAGTCTTCAGGATCATCCATCACGCCCACGAGAAGAGCGTAAGATGACGACATCTGCAGTTGTCCGGAGATAACTATCAGTGGCAGGTCGGCATCCTCGCAGTCGAGATACGGCATCGCAGCCCATGCAGGGGCATAATTACTCGAAGCGGTAGAAGAGTAGGAACCATACAACTTAAGGCTGTTGTATCCGGCAGAAGAATAAGCGTATGCCTTGGTGGCAGTACCCTTATCATAGTAGTTGGTAGCGGCGGTGGTTCCTGTACCATTCGAGCAGATGAATGGGAAATAGTTACGAATGGTGTAGGTAGTTGCCTTACTGAGATCGGTACCATATTTAGCGTTACCGACAGTCCAACAGGTAGGCACCTGTGCATTTTCGAAGTAGCCAAGATTACCCGAAGTAGCCTCTAGCGAACTAATCACCGTCTTACCAATCTCAAATCCTTCGGTCTTCTTGACACGGGGGTTGAGACTTTTGCAGGCTGTCATAAGAGTGCCTAATCCCCATTCGGTACCCTTCGTGGACTTGACATAGAAATAGTATTCAGTCATCACGGACAGTCCCTCTGCTTTGAACTCGGCGGTGCTTACCGTACCCTTTGCCACCACTTCTTTTGCAGGAATGGAGTCGGGATTGAAAACTACGTCCTTCGAGTCTTTGAGTGCGTAGTATTTACTGGAGACAATGACCTGCCATTCGTCAGTAGTCTTACCTTCCCATTGCGCAGTGATACTGTTCTCGGTAGCCTCCTTGGCCACGAAATTAGCAGGAGCACCGTCAATAACACTCAGCACCTCAAGGTCGTCAATATAGATATAATTTGTTGTTCCTCTGTTTGACGAGAAAGCGATATACTTCCCGTTACCTGTATATTTATTAAAGAACACCGAGTATTGCGTATAGTTAGCACCCGCCATCGTGAGCGAATCTACCACTGTGAATGTGTCACCATCCGAAGGGTCAGTCATCACTCCCACATAAAGGATATAAGTGGTCGTTGTGGACGAACTGCCTTTTGCATAGAAACGAGCCATCGCATCCGAGAGAGGAATGGATAGTTCTGGTAACACAGCATAACCGCCTGATGTGGCACTGGAATATAGATAGAGACACTGAGAACCATTATTGGCACCAGAGCTATTCACATATGGATAGGTAGTGCTCGGGTATGGATAAGCCGCACCCCAGCAAGAGGGCAGATGTCCGGAGCCAGTCTCATACCGCTCGAAATTCTCAATATAAGGTATCGGCAGTTTCGTAGGACAGTCCGTAGAAAAAGCCTTTCCTGTCCAATCACTATTGGTAGTCTCATCACAGACAGTACGCACATATACATAATAGTTATGTGCCCAATGTAGTGAGTCAATAGTATAGGTGTTGTCGGTCACCTTGGTTGTCTTGAGGACATCTCCATCTTCGGTATTCAGTTCTGCATCAAGTATAGCCGAAGTAGAAACCTTAATCTCCCATTCGGTAGCCGAACCCTTGTTCCAACTAACGACAGCCGATGAGTCGGTAGGCGTTACCGACAGCCCTGTAACAGGCAAGCAAGATCCAAGCACCCGTATAGTGAGGTCGTCTATGAAATTATTCGACTTGGTGATGCCATCTACCTCTACCCAACGGAAAGCAATGTATTTGCCTGTACCGTTGTAGGTAAGGAAATTCACATAACGTTTGGCATAGTTAGCCGTCGCAGTGAACTCTTCAATAGGCACGAAAGTGGTGATATCATCAGGATGCGTCATCACACCGACCTGCAGTTTACCTGCAGAGGATGTCATTGTGTAGAACTGCACCTCTACGGCTTTCAGATCGTCCACCATAGGGGCCACAACCCATGCATCACATCCCACATCTTTCGTCAGCCCGAGAGATTTCTTACCTGTGCGGAAATTGGAACCGTACATGTATGGATGTTCGGGGTCGTTACTGAAGATCATGAAGTCCTGTGGATACTTATTGGCAGTATTATCCGTACCGCTCATCGTGAAGAACCCCTCGTCTTCCTCAAAGGAGTAGTATTTCTCATGCGTATCATCTATTACTATGGAAGCCGAAGTATAGAACGCCTTGGGTTGGGACCACTTGCTCCCATCGGCTTGGATACTCACAATATACTTGGCATTCGCGATAAGCCCCGTAAGAGTGATCGTGTTGGTCGTCACCTGCTGTGCATCAGCTGTAATAGCCGTAGCAAGAATAGGTGTTGCATCACCCTTATTCTCCAATTTCTGATACTTCACATTATAAGTAGTAGCCCCTGCCACTGCGTCCCACGTAATGATAGCATTGGTAGTATCGGGCAGCACCTTGATAGATGGCAACAGCACCGTACCCACAGCAGGCAGTTCCTCTACCGTAAAGTCATCAATAAAGAACTGGTTGCTCTTCTCGAAATTACTCAAGAAAGCCACATAACGACCATCGCCCACATAACCGGCAAGGCTGATATCAAACCACTGGAAAGTCTTATATGCCCACATCGTACAGGTGTCCACTGGCACGAAAGTAGTGAGATCTTCAGGATCAGTCATCACGCCCACGATGATAGAGCGTGCATAGTTGCCTGTAGCCTGCGCTATTGTTCCCCAGAAAGTGACGTGACATTTATTGAGATGAAAACCCTCTTTCGTACTCGAAATCTCAGGCGAAGCAGTGTAGGATGTACTTCCTGCAGGCAGATAAGCATCTGTGACATTAAACGCCGATGTTGCATTATATTTGCCGAACTTCACAAATGCCAAGGCATAGGTACCGTCGTAGGAGATTATCTTGTTTCCTGCAGGTTGCAGATAGATAGGCACTTCAGGTTGATAGTCGCCGCCATATACCCATGTCTCCAACTGGTTATCCCTTAGTATCGTACTACCCTCCTGGGCGGCGGAAGTATTGAAGTCCTCGAAATAAGGAACCGGCTTAGTAACCTTCATACGGAAACTATGCACATCGCACCATACCGAGTTCTCTGTCTCACCCAGTGAACGTATCTGCACATAATAGGTGGCACCTGGGTCAAGGCTATCCACACGCAACTGCAGTGACTCGCCATCCACCTGGTTAACAACCACTTTCTTATTATTGATAGAGTCAGGCTCGACATTATAGTCGAAGTTTGGACTCTTGGTCAACGCCACTTGGAAATAGTCCGCATCCATCGAGGCTTGCCATTGGATGGTGATACCATTGTCGCGCATGTCCGAGAAACTGAGATCGTGCGGCGTAGTAATCTGCGGACGGGTACGTACGATGACGCTATCCAGCACGATACCACGACCTATATTCTCACTCGCCTCAAAGGCTATCTGATACCACTCACCCACTGCTGGCAGACTGATCTCCTCAAATTTCCATTTATTGATATAAGTCTTGTACTCTGCCAGTACGTTCCACTGCAGCCCCTCACCCGTACGGTAATACACGCGCAGCGTATCGAAATCACCCGTGTACTTGGCTTGTGCATGATAGAAACGAAGGATAGGTTGATATCCTGATGACAGATCTATGACCGGCGTTATCAGTCGCGTGCGATAACCCGCAGTCTGTACTGCCCCGTTTGCGTCGGGCTCATTGCGGAAACACGCACGTCCTTTACTCTTGACGGCACCATCGGGATAGTAAAGACCAGTAGTTTCCGTCTTCCACGATTGGCTGTTCTTAGGAGCTTCGCTCACCCAAGCACTCTGCGACGCATCATAATACTCCTGCGTCCACATCGTGGTCTTAAGGGCATCACCTGTCGGGTTGAAACCATTCTCGAAGCCTTCGGACATATAAATCCTCTGTGCTTCCACCGTGAACGGCACTACCAGCAACATCATGATGATGCCCAGCGAAAGTAGTAATTCCTTCTTCATAAGCGTGATGTTTTGTTGTTAATAAGTATTGTTGTTTCTTTGTTTGCTTTACATCAGCGTTAGTTTCTTCTCTATTCCTCTACCAAAGAAGGTGTTAGGGGGTTTGTTTTATCGAGGAGCGTATTAACAGATGACCGACTTCTCACATGCGCCTACATAAGCACTTGACACATAAGTTAAGCAAAGCCTATGCAAGTCGCATAACAATGCACTTAGCACCACTAAGGCACATGTCGACTTGGTTTTTACCATACGTATTAGATTAAATTCAGTTGCTTTTCCGCAACACTCTTCCCATCAATTGTGTCGCCCAACGCATTTGCCCCCTCCCTCGCAGACCTGCAACTGACCTGTTTTCTGCCTGTTGTTAAGCCCCCGCCTTACCACAGAGAAACAAGTTTCCGGCAAAAGTATTACTTTTTGCGCATATATGCAATAGTTCAACATAGAAAAGTGTTTTTTTTGCTAAGTTAGGGATCAGATTGTAGTGTTCTATGGTATCCAACAACAAATGTATCACACCTGAATTCCATGCCCTTCCAAGCCCTAACAAAGCCAACAACAAACCCCAAAACAGACAAAAAACAACTTTTTTATACACAATATGCACACAACACTTGTATATTCCATATAAAAGACCTACCTTTGCAGCCGCTTTCGTGATAAGCGATGGCGGGATAGCTCAGCTGGTTAGAGCGCATGATTCATAATCATGAGGTCCCCAGTTCAATCCTGGGTCCCGCTACAACAGTAAAACGTGCAAAACCAATAACGGATTGCACGTTTGCTGTTTCTCTCAAACATGTGAAAACAAAACCAACTTATCACATCCAACACCCCAATAGAAATACCACTCCTTTTCTCCAATACACCCATACCATTTCACCAACAATATAAAAAGAAAAAGGTCATCTCACTTCGAGACAACCTCTTTCTGTGTGGTCCTGCTTGGGCTTGAACCAAGGACCCCCTGATTATGAGTCAGGTGCTACTAACCAACTGAGCTACAGGACCATGGCGCGTAAAGTGCGCCTAACTAATCTTTTTCTGCCTTACCGCTGCAAGGAAACCTATTTTCTCTTATACTTTGACGGCATCACCGCCGCACGCTGCGCTTCCGTCAACTCCGGAACAAACAACTCTATCCCGTCTCTCACATTGTCCGGATCGGCTATCTTGCTCTTGTTAGCCTCGTATATATATATCCAGAATGCGGCATTCCCATACTCCCTCTGAGACAAACGACCTAACGTCATACCGGACTCCAAGACAACCACCTTGCCCTGAGTAGTATTCGATACGGCTTCCACTACCTCCCTATACGCCTTCTCTCGCTCACCTTGTGCCGCACTTATCTGCTCCTTAACCACATCAAACTGCTCCTTAGTCAACAACCGGATAACTGCGCGACGATTAGGACTATACGCCGCTGTACTGCGCCTGCCTGTCACAATACCCTTACTGTGACCTGCCATGCGCGTGCTGTCTATACCATACTCAGCTATCAACTCATCCATCACTCTGTCTGCTCTATCCTGACCTAAACGCTGATTATAGACCTTCGAACCGGTATTGTCACACGAACCTATCACCTCAATGTATAAACTCGTATCACGCTCCAACCGGGAAGCCAACTGCTGAATGGTCGCCAAACCGGCATCCGTAAGAACAGACCTGTCATTCTCGAAATAGACATAATACTCAGTTTCCATGGATTGAGTATTCACTATCGTGTTATTGATAATCACCGTATCAGACTGATACTGATAGATAATCACCGTGTCACACGGGCGAAGCGCATCACCATCTCTTGAAGCAACATCTCCAACACCACGATCCAAACTCTCACCCACCTTGTCTGCTAAGCATCTCGCATTAGCCAAATTGCATACATGAGACTTCTTCTGTGCATCGATCTTATAACGCAACGACAAGGTCAAATCAAACAGACCATCGTTATTGTTACCACAATAGCGCCCATCCAAATCATCCTTAGTGAAGAAGTTATATACACCCTTCAGTCCTATAGAGATACTACGACTAACGTTAAACTGAAAATCTACTCCACCCAACAGGTAGGAGCGGCTATGAAACTTATCGTCTTTCGACGGATCAATATCCGCTGTATTTCCTTTACTCTTATAGTCACTCAACTTATCATTCGCCGGATAGTATATATCACGCTTAAACCATCCCATCCCGGCACCTAACATCAAGTTCAGAGCGAACAACTTGTTCGGGTGAGCAGGCTCCCATACATCAAATATGTCAAAGGTCAAAAATCCACTCGCACGATGCAACTGACCACGCAGCAACTTATCCGCATTATATCCTCCCGCCTTACCGGCAACTCCGTACATGGAGTACAAGTATTCAGCACCGATACCCCAACTCGGATTGAAGTTATAGGTAAACCCTAAACCTACAGTCGGAGCAAATACAGGGTGCGCCATCTCACTGTTAAAATCCCCGTCAAAGACATTTCCACCAGCGTCCAAAAACAACACCCAATGGGATAACTCAGGTGCTACCAACCCCTCTTCGCGATAAGGATGCACGCCACGCCTCACCGTATCCTCCTCGGATACATACGCCTCTTGGGCACGCAACACCGAAATGCTACACATCGCCACACAAGCCAGAAGCAATCTAACGTTCATAGTTTTCATAAGCATCCTGTGTTCAAACACTCTTACTCTAAAAACACATACCCCAACCCGAATCGGTCTGCAAAAGTACTGCTTTTTTTTAATACTACAAAGAAAAACAACAAAAAAGTGTTTTTTTAGTGGCAATGTTGTGAGAGTGGGAATGTTTTGATAACTTTGCAACCTTAAAGAAGTAATATCTGTAACAGAATCATGGAAATCTTACAACAAATGCAGACACGTGCTCAACAGCACCCGCAACGCATCGTCCTACCAGAAGGAGACGAACCACGTACACTCGAAGCCGCCAACATCATCCTACGCGACCATGTTGCCAACATCATCCTTATCGGGAAAACAGAAGTCATACAAAAGATGGCAGCAGACAACCGGTATCAATATATCAAACATGCCACCATCTTCGACCCTGCATCCGACCCCAAAATGTCTGAATACACCCGACTTCTCTACGAACTCCGGAAGAAAAAGGGAATGACCGAAGAAGAAGCAGCACGCAAGGCACAAGACCCTCTCTATCTGGGCTGCCTCATGATCAAAAACGGAGATGCTGACGGCGAACTGGCAGGCGCACGAGGAACTACTGCAGACACTATACGACCGGCATTCCAAATACTCAAGACGAAACCGGGAGTTAACATCGTATCAGGCGCATACCTGATGTTTACCAAAGCTCGACAGTTCGGAGAAAACGGATTTCTCATCTTTGCGGACTGCGCTGTCAATCCTTGCCCTAACGCACAAGAACTCGCAGAGATAGCCATATCTACTGCCGAAACAGCACGCACCCTCGCAGGAATAGAACCACGTGTGGCCATGCTTTCTTTCTCTACCAAAGGAAGTGCTAAGCACGAACTCATTGACAAGGTAACGGAGGCTACACGCATTGCACACGAACTGGCACCAGAACTCGCAATAGATGGAGAACTGCAACTGGACAGCGCATTAGTGGACACCGTGGCGACTATCAAAGCCCCGCAGTCACACGTCGCAGGAAAAGCCAACATACTCGTATTCCCGGACCTGCAGGCAGGAAATATCGGATACAAACTCGTGGAACGATTCTCCGGAGCAGACGCCGTCGGACCTATACTACAAGGGATGGCTGCACCTGTCAATGATCTCAGTCGAGGATGTAAGGTACAAGACATCGTACAGATGATCATCATCACAGCCAATCAGGCAATAAAAAAAGACTAATAACCCCCAACTAATACATATCCGTCATGAAAATTCTCGTACTCAACTGCGGTAGCAGCAGCATCAAGTACAAACTGTTCGAAATGAGTACTCGCACTATCCTCGCACAAGGAGGTGTCGAGAAGATAGGACTCCCCGACTCGTTCCTACAAATCAAACTAACCAATGGAGAAAAGGTCAAAGTTGAGAAATCCATACCCGAACATACCATCGGTATTCAACTCATCCTTCACTCACTCATTGACCCGCAACTTGGCTGCCTACAATCACTCAGTGAGATACAAGCCGTTGGACACCGCGTCGTACACGGAGGCGAGAAGTTCAACAAGTCTGTCCTCATCACACCGGAAGTCAAAGAGATGATTGTCAAATGTATCGACCTCGCTCCACTGCACAACCCCGCTAATCTTAAGGGTATAGATGCTATCGAACAGACACTGCCTGGCATACCACAAGTAGCCGTCTTCGATACTGCTTTCCACCAAACGATGCCCGATGAAGCATATATGTACGCACTCCCCTATGAACTGTACGAGAAGTACGCTATACGCCGATATGGCTTCCATGGGACTAGCCACAGATATGTCTCCGCACGTGTATGCGAATTTCTATGTGTAAACCCGAAAGACCAGAAAATAATCACAGCACACATAGGTAATGGTGGCAGTTGTACTGCCATACTCAATGGGAAGTCTATCGACACTTCTATGGGACTCACCCCGGTCGAAGGGCTGATGATGGGGACACGTGTAGGAGACCTTGACCTCGGAGCCGCCACCTATATCATGGACAAAGAGCACCTATCTACCGCAGAGTTCTCCAATCTCATCAATAAAAAGTCAGGATTACTCGGCATCAGCGGTGTCAGCAGCGACGCACGAGACATAGACGATGCCGTACGTCATGGGAATAAACGTGCAGACCTCGCACGGCGCATGTTCATCTATCGCGTCAAGAAATACATAGGAGCCTATGCTGCGGCACTCAATGGGGTAGATATTCTCGTATTCACAGGAGGCATAGGTGAGAACGACACATACATACGCGGAGAGATCGTCAAAGGACTCGGATACCTCGGCATTAAAATAGACGGAGAGAAAAACAACCGCAGTCGAGGAGAAGAAGTGCTACTCTCTACACCTGACAGCCGTGTCAAAGTCTGTGTCATACCAACCGACGAGGAATGGATGATTGCATCGGATACACAAACACTACTATAGCAATCATACTCTTTGCAACTCTAATAGAAACACCTGTGTAGTAACATATTAGAAACAGAATATAAACAAAACAATATAACCTTGAAACCTATCATTTACCAACTGCTACCGCGTACCTTCACTAACTATAATGAAACACGGCAGCATGCGGGTTCACTGCAAACCAATGGTTGCGGCACCCTTAATACCATCACCCCGCGAGCACTACGGGCTATATATGAATTAGGAGCCACACATGTATGGTACACCGGTGTTATACGACACGCAACTGCACAGTATAACACTCCTTCTATCGTCAAAGGACTGGCAGGAAGTCCCTATGCTATCACAGACTACTACGATATTGACCCGGATATCTGCGAGAACCAACAACAGCGTATGCAAGAGTTCAACGACCTTGTCGAGCGGACACATAAAGCAGGACTACAAGTGATCATCGACTTCGTACCAAACCATGTCGCTCGAGAATACCACTCTGCACAACGACCAAGAGGAATACAAGACCTTGGAGAAACAGACAACCCCAACTGGGCTTTCTCCCCACTCAACAACTTCTACTACCTGCCCGGACAACCTTTCGCACCTCAGTTCAACGCACAAGGTTACACCGAGAATCCTGCACGTGCCACAGGCAACGACTGCTTCCGACATGACCCTACAACCAACGATTGGTACGAGACCATCAAACTTAACTATGGAGTCTTTTACCAAGGAGGTATGGAGAAACAGTTCAACCCCATACCCAACACTTGGCACAAGATGCTGCATATACTACTCTTCTGGGCTGGGAAAGGCATCGATGGCTTCCGATGTGACATGGCAGAGATGGTACCCGTCGAGTTCTGGCAATGGGCCATTGAACAAGTCAAAGCACAATATCCCAACATACTCTTCATCGCTGAGATATACCAACCTGCCATCTACCGGGACTATCTCGCCACAGGATTCGACTACCTCTATGACAAAGTAGGCATGTACGACTACCTACGCGGAGTAACTAGCAAAAACTGGCCGGTAGAAGGCATCTCTCTGCAATGGCAACATGTACACGATATACGAAACCACATGCTCTATTTCCTCGAGAACCACGATGAACAACGCATAGCCAGCGGATTTTTCTGCGGAAGAGGAATATGTGCAGAACCGGCAATGATCGTCGCAGCCACCTTAGGAACAAACCCCGTTATGATTTATGCCGGACAAGAACTCGGAGAGAAAGGCATGGACACGGAGGGATTCTCTGGTATGGACGGACGGACAACCATCTTCGACTACTGGGGAATAGCCTCACTGCAAGCATGGACGAACAATGGCAAGTTCGATGGTGCCAAACTCGACAACGAACAACAAAACCTGCGAAACTTCTATAAAAAACTACTCCGCACCGCACGCACAGAAAAAGCCATCACTCTCGGAGACATGTACGACCTCGAATATGCTCAAGGTGAGGGATTCAACCGACACGAACAGTTCGCATACTTGCGCAAATACAAACGTCAACTGCTACTCATCATTCTTAATTTTGATGACCGACACGTAGATGTGCACGTCCGTATTCCACGCGAAGCCTTTCTACACCTGCAACAGCCCGAGATACAACTTGCACAGGCTACTGACCTGCTCACCAATACCAAGTATGCTTTCCCGCTGACCGCCACTACACCCGTATGTCTCACCCTGCCAGCTTGGAAAGGTGTTATACTCAAAATCAAATCATGAACTAAATACGACTGCTATGCTTCCTACTACCGAACAAATAGGAACCTATGTGCGACTTATACGCGGTGGAAACCTCGCTTTCATCGCTATACTACTATACACAATGGAGAAATGGGTCGCAACACCACTATTACAACAAAAACTGCTACAAGAACTCATGCCATGGTGGATACTCACACTACTCATACTGGCATGCGTATGCATCGCTGCTGGAGGATATATCATCAACGACTATTTCGATGTCAAGATTGACAAAATCAACCGACCCGAACAACTTATCATCACTGGACTCGTGTCCAAAAATACAGCTATGCATCTTTTCCAAATCCTTACTGCTGTCGGCGTAGTCATGGGGATTGGAGTAGCCGTATGGGCAAGAAGTTATACGCTGGCACTCATCTTCCTTATCATACCCGGACTTCTATGGTTCTACTCTGCTTCCTATAAGCGACAATTTATTGTAGGAAACCTCGTCGTAGCCTTCATAGCAGCACTCGTACCTCTACTCGTTGCACTCGCTAACGCAGACTACCTGCAACATTTATACACAGGTCATCTACAACACTTATACCACGAATCACTGTCCCATATCATCGCAGACCTATACACCTGGTTAGGAGGATTTGCTGCTTTCGCTTTCCTTACCACATGGATACGAGAGATAATCAAAGATATGGAGGATATACAAGGAGACACAGAACTTGAGTGCAGAACGATGCCTATAAGATGGGGGAAAAAACCAACCAAGATCTTTGCCACCGCACTCATTCTGCTCACATGCGCCGCTATATGCTACGTAGGATTCGCCGTTGTACCCTATCCACACAACTGGAGTACACTATCTACACGCTATATTACATTCGGACTACTCGTACCTTTCACCTGTGAGGTTATATTGCTTTGGGCAGCACATCTCCCACGCGAATACCATAATGCTCAGGCTCTTATGAAGTTTATCATGCTTATGGGAACGCTCTATAGTTTCGTCATATTACACACACTACAATGAATATCATACTTGGCAGTCAAAGCCCACGAAGATGCGAATTAATGAAGGGTCTGGATATACCATTCTCTCTGGTAAACATACATGCCGATGAGACTTTTCCTCCTACACTACAAGCAGGAGATATACCACTACACATAGCACACAAGAAAGCAGACGCCTATATTTCCCAACTACAAGACAATGACTTACTTATCACATCTGATACCATCGTCTGGCTCAACAACCGTATGCTCGGTAAACCACAGGACATAAACGAAGCAAAACAAATGCTCGCACAACTCAGCAATAATACACACCAAGTATATACCGCTGTCTGTTTCACCTCACGGCAAAATAATAAGATCGAACAACACACACTCGTTGATAAAACAAATGTCTCCTTTCGAAAACTAACTGCTGAAGAAATCAACTACTACGTGGAACACTACAAACCACTCGACAAAGCAGGGGCATATGGTATCCAAGAATGGATAGGGTATATAGGCGTTACCTGCATAGAAGGCTCCTATTTCAATGTTATGGGCTTTCCTATACAACAGGTATATACATACCTACTCAGCCATCATTATATACCTCCCAAAAAATAATCTTATAACGTTGGGACAGTTTTCCCGTTTAACTAAGAGTATTACTGTTGATGAGTAGATAATTTTTCTGAAAGTTGTACCAATTCAGAAACTAATATATCGTTAAGCGAGACATGTGTCTTGCAGATAAGCATATATCTCTCCCAGAAACTTTTCATTGCTATGGGGGTGTTGCGCAAAAACTGTTCTGAACCTTGTGCAGAAACACGATCGAGAACCATGCCGATAGTTATCCGGTGCGTATCAAGTGCGGGTACATAGGTTGACTCTTCTTTGTCTTCCACGTACACCTTTCGCACAACGTTTACTCGCTCAAGCCGTGTTAACAACTGGTTGACAAGTCTGATAGGCAAACTGTTCTGCTGTGCCATCTCGTATGCGGTCAGTGGAGTTTGGTCTTGTTCGAATCGATGTATGATGATGGTTAACAAGTATAGCATGACATAGTCTTTATACCGTCGAGACATCACTTCGAGGTCACGTTCGTATGCAAAATTCTCATTATTCTGTATAGCATACGCTAACTCGGCTCCTACTATGAGTAACAGACAACTAATATGTAACCATATTAGTATCAACGGTATAACAGCGAATGCACCATAGACAACGCTGGTTCGAGTGCAGAGCATAACGAGGTATGTGCTGAGCATCTGTGTGAGTTGAAAGAGAATACCAACCAATATGCCGGGAATGATGGCTGTTGTAAGTTTGACTTTAGTGTTAGGTATGGCTATGTACATCCAAGTGAATATAGCAGAGGTAACAATGAACGGCAGCACCCGCAACATCCATTTGCGTAGTGGCTCAATAGCTTGCAGTATGGTGGTTGATGTGAGAGAACTGAGTAAGAAAGAGAGTCCGGAAGTAACAATGATAAGAATAGGGACAAGAAACAATATTGCTATATAGTTGGCAAATTGTCGTCCGAAAGAACGCGACTTTTGTACGTTCCATATACCATTAAAAGATGTCTCTATCATCCGAAAGAAAGAGTAGACAGACCACAGCAATATGAGAAGTCCGACACCTAAGAATACACCGTCTTGTGCCGTCTCAAGATATCGTTCGACCCATTGCATAATAGTAGGCACTATATTAGTTTCTCCAAGAAAAGAGTCGTTAAGTTTACTTTCTATGACCTGCTCAAATCCAAATCCTCGTGCAATCGCTAATATGAGAGCGATAATTGGCACGAAGGCAAATAGTAGTGAGTATGTGAGCGCATTGGCACGTATATTTAAGTCTTTGTCACGAAAACCTCTAACGACAAGCACAATAGTTTGTAGTGTACGATACCATATTCGTTTATAACGGTCACTAACCTCCGCCTTTGTCTGCCGCCAAAGGTCATACTGTATAAAATCTCGTATGTCATTCCAAGACCTACTCACTGAGTACTTGTATTGCTTTTTGGGTTATCTCGTCATCGCGCTCAAACAGAGGAAAGAATCCTTGGTCGTTAAGTATATTCCGTACAATGTACGCATTGATAAGCCGTTCAAGTAATGGTCGCGACTTGGCGAGTTGTTGGGGGTTTGGTTCGACTCCCTTGGCTTTTGCAAAGTTCACAAACTCATTCAACCAGTTTGCCTCTTTGAGGTGCTTTTCGAGTTCCTGCCAATCGGTATATTGGCTCAAGTCACTACGATGTTTATCCGTGTATTGGTAAGCAAACTGGTAGGTATATGCTCGGTTAACTACTTGGTTGAAATAGGGAGAGTAGAGAGAAGTGTCACGTCCGACAAAAATATCTGGCATAATGCCTCCTCCACCATATACAATACGTCCACTCTTGGTTTTATAGATAGTAGTATCTTTGTAGTGAATACTGTCAGCAGAAAACAGTTCGCCATGTTCGTACCGATTGAGTATATCCATAGCATAGTCTTCCTGTTCACCAAGTGTATAGGGTTTCTGTATGCATCGTCCAGATGGAGTATAGTATCGTGCGACCGTTAGCCGTATGGCACTCCCGTCAGAGAAGGGTAGTTGTTGCTGCACTAATCCTTTCCCGAAGGAACGACGTCCGATGATGGTAGCACGATCGTTGTCTTGCATAGCTCCAGCAAATATCTCGGATGCAGATGCAGAAAAGTCATCTATCAATACAACGAGTGGGGCATTTTGAAATCGTCCTGTACCATTGGCTTTTGCTTCATATCGTGGGTATGCCCTTCCTTCCGCATAAACAATGATATCACCTCGTTGCAGGAACTCATTAGCCATACGTATGGCTTGATCCATAAAGCCTCCAGAGTTCTCTCTGAGATCGATGATATAGGATGTGGCTCCTTGTGCCTTGAGTGATGCAAGCGCAGATATAAACTCATCGTAGGTCTTCTCCCCGAAACGGTTTACACGTACAAAACCTATCTTGTCGCTCACATTCTTGGAATATGTGGGAGTTATAATGAACTGTGCATCGACTGAGTATATGGGTATATCTCCTCTCACTATTGTAAAGTTTAGTACTTGCTGTTCTCCACTACGCATAACTCCTATCGTGACCTGTGTCCCTTTAGGTCCTCGCAGTGCATGCATGACACGTTCATTACTAATGTTTTTGCCAGTGAAAGCAGAGTCGTTGACTGTAACAATCTTATCCCCTGCAAGGAGACCTATACTTTCAGAAGGGCCACCAGATATGACTGATACAATTTGAACAGTATCATTTTGTATGGAGAACTGTACTCCAATACCTGAGAAAGAAGACGATAACTCAGAATTGACCGCCTCAAGGTCTTTCTTGGGGATGTACGAAGAATGTGGGTCTAAGTGTTTGACTAATTCAGTCATGACATCTTCGGTGATGCTGTCCATATCAATTGGTTCGACATAGGCAGTTTCCATTAGTTGGAGTAGTTGATCTACTTTGGATGCCGGCTGTTGGAAAAGCCTTCCGTTTTGGATACAGAACCGTTGTGCATTTACCTTGTTAGATACAGCATTCCCGATAAGGAACCCTATTAATAACCCTATAATAGTCAGAGTAGGGAGAATATATTTTTTCATAAAGAGTATATTGTTTTAGCGATGATTGTCACGTATCGGTATTACGTCATTGCACTATACCTGTCCCGCAGTTTTCAATTTCCTTATTCGGTATATAGTCAACTTGAATACCTACACGCCTCAGTAGCTCTGTGCCGTCCATGATACGATATTCTTCACCATATACAACACGTTTAATACCCGCTTGGATAATCAATTTAGAGCATTCCATACAAGGTGCTGCTGTGACATATAGTGTTGCACCATCACTACTATTATGACTACGTGCAATTTTTGTAATTGCATTAGCTTCTGCATGTAGGACGTAGGGTCTAGACACACCATCCTCATCTTCACATATGTTCTCAAAACCACTGGGTGTCCCATTGTATCCGTCAGATATAATCATCTGATCTTTGACTAAGATAGCACCTACTTGTCGACGGCGGCAATAACTATTCTCCGCCCATGTGCGTGCCATGCGCATATAAAGATAATCTCGCTTTGTTTGTTTGTCCATGTTAGAGTCGTTTGGTTCTACCCATTGCTGGTACCAGCAGAGTACTTATCACGATGAATGTCATTCCATACAAGACACTCTTTAACTGATTACCCCGGCGAAGATACAGTTTTTTGTTGGTATATACAAATCTCATGCCATGTAAGGCATTCTATAATTTAGCTTGACACAGAGAGCAGACATAGGATAATTTGTGTTGATATGTACGCTTAACACTACCTCCAAGGAAGGTAGCAATGGCGTTAGTAAGTTATGAAGAACCTTTTCAAATATGGTCTTATATGTTTTTTATTGTCAACAGACGAGTTGTGTCAGGTCGTTCTATTATAGAGATATAGACAGTGTCATCGGGGAGGAGTGGAGCAATGATATCTGGCCATTCTATGAAACAGTAATTTCCTGAATACAAGTAGTCTTCTACTCCAAAACTAATAGCCTCATTGATATCCTTTACTCGATAACAATCGAAGTGGTAAACATAAGGGATATCCCCATCGACATCATAGACATTGACTAACGCAAACGTTGGGCTATTGACAATGTCATTGGTTCCTAAATCTTGACACAATTGTTTGATGAATGTCGTTTTACCAGCCCCCATCTTTCCTTCAAAGGCAAAGACTCGGCAAGTCCCGCATTCTTGCAGGATATCTGCAGCACGAACTTCGCGCCCTCGTTCATTAAGAAGAATAAGACCACTACCACCTAATTCTTTTTTTATGATATAGCTCATTGTTTTGATATATTTATTCAATTCTCATTGGGATATTTCTCTATGAAAATGATGATAAAGTATTGACCCTATGTGTTTTCCAAGCGATTGGCACAACTCGTCTAATGTAGCTGTTTTGCAACGCGCCACACTACCATACGTACGTAGTATCTTTCGTTTTGTTATCTCTCCAACTCCATGAATATCATCAAGTTCACTTCTTGTTTGTGATTTGCTCCTCTGTTTTTTATGATAGGTAATAGCAAATCGATGTACCTCATTTTGTATCTCAACCATTAGTCGGAACACCTCATCGGTCACTTTTATTCCAAACTCTTTTGGGGGGAATCCATATAACAGAACATTTGTCCGATGTTTATTATCTTTTTTCAATCCCGCTATTGGGATATGAAGTCCCAATTGACCCTCTACGACTTCGCGGATGGCATTCATCTGCCCTATGCCTCCATCTGCAATGATGAGGTCGGGCAATTGACTATTGGTTTCTATCAAGTGTGCATATCTTCTATAAACGACCTCACGCATACTAGCATAATCGTCTGATCCGATAACTGTTTTTATCTCAAATCGTTTGTATTCACTCTTGCAGGGTTTAGCCTTCTTAAAGACAACACATCCTGCTACGGCATCTTTACCTTGTATATTTGAATTATCGAAACTGTCTATCCACATAGGTGTAGTCGGGAGTTCTAACAAGTGTTGTAGCTTACTAAGGATACGTATAGCACGTTGGTCAGGGTTGAGTTTATCCTCTTGCTTGATCCGATCTTGTTTATATTGGTACACATTCTGCATCGCCAACTCGAGTAGTTTCTTTTTTACTCCTGATATTGCAATATAGATACGTAAGTTCTCGTCAATAATATCAGGTATAAAAGGCACTATAAGCTCTTGCGTTGTACTATTTAATTGCTTACGCAGCTCCCATATCCCCATCGCTAATACCTCAGAGGGAGTTTCATCTAATTGTTTTTTGTACTCAATAACTTGTCCTTGTACAATACTACCATGATGTATATGTAGCATTGATATATATACATTTTCCCCCATTTCATCGTAACCGAATACGTCCAAATCACCTACAGTGGAGTTTGAGATGACCGTTTTACTCTTGAAGTTTTCAAGTAGGTCATACCTTTCTTTAACAAGCGCAGCTTCTTCATATCTCATTTCTTCCGATAGCATCGACATTTCCTCTTCCATTTGTTTACTAATTTCATGTGCATTACCTTGTATTATTTTTCGCGCTGCATCAATATATGTTTGGTATATCTCTTTGGGTATTTTGG
>CAVKDW010000002.1:0-81980 GCA_963655075.1 Muribaculaceae bacterium
CTGGGTAAAGACTCAAAATTTTGCTATTCGTGCTATATATGCAGATGGTAGGGAATCAAAAGAGTCTCCAAAGCAGATACTATTTACAAATAGCAATAACGAATTTGTAGCCACCAATAAGTATGGAAAAAAGGTGGGTACGAATGAAGACGGGTCGAATGGACTTTATGAGATATTTGGTGACAAACCTTTTGAATACCCAAAGCCTTACTCTTTAATCGAATATCTATGCTCTTTATTGAATAATCCTTCCGCCATCATTCTCGACTTCTTTGCCGGCAGTGGCACGACCGGTCATGCAGTATTAGACCTCAACAAACAAGACGGTGGCAACCGTACCTTCATACTCTGTCAACTCGACGAAAAGACAGATACTACCCCAAACGGTATCGCCCACGATGTAACCTCCAAACGCTTAAAACGCATCATGACAGGCGAGTGCTACGACGGCACAACAGACTTTCCATGGATAAAGAAAAACAAACCCTATGGCGGTAATCTGGATGTTTATACCATAGAGCATGTAGCGAACTTCGAAACAACACGCGGCAAGTCGCCACTCGAAGTGATAGACGAGACACTATACGGACACCCCAGGTGCAAAGACCTAAAAGAGAAAATCAACTGGCTCTGCACACACTTTGTTCCAACACAAAAACGTATCGAAGAATAAGAAAGCTACAACGCCATGCTACAAGAGATAAAAGACCTACAGAACGGTGCCGTTACGCAACTATTCGAGCGAATGTACCGCAAGAAAGAACTGACTTTCCGGGCACCAACAGGCAGCGGCAAGACCCGCATGATGGGCGACCTGATGAATCGTGTGCTACAAAAAGAAAACGATGTGGTATTCCTCGTGTCCTCGCTCTCGAAAGGCGACCTCGCACGACAAAACTACGAGTCGTTCCTTGCCTGCGTGCAAGATGGTACATTCCCATATCTCAACCCTTATCTCATATCCTCCGGGGTAAGCGATGAGGCGAGCCTATTCATACCCGCCGACTACAATGTCTATGTACTACCACGAGACCTGTTCAAAAAGCATGGCAAACTCATGGCAGGACCAATGGTCAACTTCCTCAACCAACTAACCGATGGCAGTCTCTTTGGCGGACAGAACAAGCATATCTATCTTATCAAAGACGAGTGCCACCAAGCCACCAACAACCTGGATGCTATATCTAACAAGTACTTTGACAAAATACTGAACTTTTCCGCTACACCTAACCTCAAGCGGGGACAGTCGCCCGATGTGCAGATAACCGACGAGGAAGCCGTGCAAGCCAAACTGATAAAACAAGTGGAGTTTGGCGATGATACCGACACTGTAGAGGATGCAATACAAAAGTTCAAAGAGATACGGACACGCTATACCTCGCTCTCTGTCAATCCATGCCTAATCATACAGATATCCAACAAAGACAAGGCAGAAGAAGAGTGGCAGCAGATACACAAGGTGTTAGACAAGGTGGAGCACCAGCAACTCAAATGGATGTTGATAGTGGACAACGCCAAAATGTGCGACACCAACGACGACCTCAAGAAGCTGCCTGTCAGTCGATGGAAAGACTACGCCAAGCGCAACACCTCAAGCATAGATATTATCGTATTCAAAATGACGATATCCGAGGGGTGGGATATACCCCGTGCCTGCATGCTCTATCAGGTGCGCGATACCCAAAGCAAGCAGTTAGATGAACAAGTGATGGGACGAGTACGGCGCAACCCACGCCTGACAGACTTCGAGACACTAACCGAGGAACAGAAGCAACTTGCCACTACGGCATGGGTGTGGGGGATACCGCCGGAGAGCACTAAGAAGACCTTGCAGGTGTCACTATGGCGGGACGGTACAGATATTCAACAAAGTATAGCCCTAAAAACGATATACCTAAAAGGACTTACCACCCACAAAGACTTTGATATCAACCAGTTTCTCGAAAACAGCAAGTCTAATGTTGTGAATAGCAACATCTTTACCCTCTATCAGCAACTGCAGAATTGTGACACGGAGATACAATATTTGTGCTATCAATATGTGAAGAACGACCCAGAAAAATGGTACATGTTCATGAGCAAGATAGGCGAGATACGCAAAGCATACAACGAGTATATCGTGGACTACGACCAAAGTATGGAGGTGTCTGCAGAAACGCACTCTTTCCCTGTCCGCTCATACTACATTGACAACGACAACCACAACAAAGTGAAAGGCTGGATATGGCGCAAACAGGAAGGCAATAGTTTCTCTTTCGATAGTGAAGCCGAAAGCGACTGGGTGGATATTCTGCAGGACGCCGCCGAGGAGTATGGTGCCAAACTCGAAGAAAAAGACCTAATAGGCAAGAACACTTGTTACCTATGGGGCAAGAACTTCCTACCGGGTTCAGAGATACGTTATGAATACTACTTGCAAGGGATACACTCTTCCTATCCAGACTTTGTCATGAAAGACCATAAGGGCACGATACACCTTTTTGAAGTGAAGAGTATCAACCTTTCCAATAGTCAGAATATCAACAGCGAGGAATACAAGAATAAGATATGTGCACTAAAAGACTGTTATCTCGCCTGCTCTAAAAAACTGAGCGGCTACATATTCTACCTGCCGGTGCTCAAAAACGAGACTTGGCAAATTACTAGATACAAAAACGGTATAGAGGATACTATTACAAAAGAGCAATTCATAGCTTCCCTCAAATAGGAAACTAAAAATAACATCACCTTATTTGTACCAACAAGTAGGCAATTAACCTACAATGCAACACCATAGATAGTCCTATTCGTCCTATAGGACTTATCGGACTCATAAGACATATAACCTGCAACTACCAACGTGAGCGCAGCGAACCAATAAACTCCTCAACATACTAAACAACGCCTAAACAGATAAACTTCTAAACGCCTAAACAAGCAAAAATTATCAGACTTAATGAAACTCTATCGACACTAAACTACACGAAACTACCTTAAACTGACAACACCATACCAATATGTCGTATCTTTGCACTCGATTTTGGTAAAAGCCCCATTGGACTCATAGCCCCTCTCAACTCATCGTCCCAATTACATCTTAAACAGGAAACATCTCCCCACTCTGCCCCACGAAACTTAAAACCAACGCAAAACACTGATTTTATACGATATAACATGTTGATAACTATACTCAAAACTTACTCATAAACACACTCACAAAAAAAACGTGGGGAAAAGTGGGGAAATACCGAATATATTTTGTAACTTTGCAGCGACTATTGAGATAGAAGTATGAACACATTCATCGGGAACATTGAAGCAAAAGCGGATGACAAAGGACGTATATTCGTCCCGGCTACATACCGCAAGATACTGAATGAGATCGGATCACAGCGAATCATCATGCGCCGGGACACCGACAATGCGTGCCTTATCTTCTACCCGGAGACAGTATGGAACACGAAGGTAGAACTGCTGAAGCAAGCCCTCAACGAATGGGACCCCGAAGACCAGATGATACTCATGCAGTTCATGGCAGAAGCAGAAATACTTGAGATGGACAGCCAAGGCAGAATACTCTTGCAACGAAAATACCTCGAACTGCTTGGCGCACAACAGGATATCCTGTTTGTAGGCATGCTCGACCGCTTCGCAATGTGGAGCCCTGACATATTCTCCGGGAAACAACTGTCACAAAAAGACCTCGCAGAGCGTATCCGGGCAAAATTCAAAAGTGTAGCAACACATTAACCAATCACAACGTATGACACCAATCTACCATATCCCTGCTATGTTATATGAGACAGTAGCCGGTCTCAACATACAACCGGATGGGGTCTATGTGGATGTCACATTCGGAGGAGGAGGACACTCAAGAGCTATCCTCGAGAAACTAAACGAACACGGACGCCTGCTATCGTTCGATCAAGATATAGACGCCTACTATAACGCACAGCAGACACCACTCATCAAGGACCCAAGATGGCAGTTCATACATGGGAACTTCCGTTACCTACGCAACTTCCTTGACTACTATAACATACCACAAATAGACGGACTACTCGCAGACCTCGGCGTCAGTTTTCACCATTTCGATGAAGCAGAACGCGGATTCTCATTCCGTTTCGCAGGAGCATTGGACATGCGCATGAACAGAAACGGAGGAATGACTGCCGCAGACATACTAAACAACTACCCCGAACAAGAGATCGCACAAATACTGTACATATACGGCGAACTAAAAAATGCACGGCAACTCGCACAGCGTATCGCACATTACCGGGAAACAATACCCATCACACAAACAGAACAACTGGTACAACTATACCTCGGGAACAACACCTGCACCATCACCAATGGAGAGATAGACGTCCCGACATGGGCAAAAAAAGACTTGGCTAAACTCTTCCAGGCACTACGTATCGAAGTGAATGATGAACTAAGAGCCTTACAAGATATGCTCCTTGCAGCACAACAACTGCTACGTGTGGGCGGACGCATCGCTATACTAACATACCACTCTCTCGAAGACCGCATAGTAAAGAACTTCCTACGGGCAGGCAACTTCGAAGGCAACATACAGAAAGACTTCTATGGGAACGCACTGACCCCGTTCCGCATACTCGAGAAAGGAGCAACGGCTTCCCCGGAAGAGATCACAGCAAACCCAAGGGCAAGAAGTGCTAAATTACGAGTGGCTGAGAAAATTCAAGACAATAGCGAAGATCCATTGCATAAGACATAACAAAATGAATAAAAACACAATACGAGAGGTTTTTAGCGGAGATGTACTCCGACGAGGGTGGTTCAAACGACAGTACAAACTAATACTGCTCATTTGTATTCTGATGTTCATGTATATCTACAGTGGATACCAGGCACAAAGCCAGAAAAGACGGCTAAGCGACATACAAAAAGAACTGCAGGATGTCCACTTCGAACAACTGACAATCAATGCCCAACTCGCAGAACAAACACGCCAATCGGCACTCACAAACAAACTAAAAGACATAGGTAGCAACATCACTGCCAGCCAAGAACCGGCCATACGAATACAATAAAAACCCTGCGACAGCCATAGACAAAGACTAAGAATGATACATGAGTGATAATCTGAAACATACTATACTACGCTTCGCCACTGTGTTCATAGGTATCCTGATGTGTTTCATCGTGGTCATCGGACAAATCATACACATACAGATTTTCGAACATGACAAATGGGAAGAGGCTGCCAATAAAAAACAAGTACGCACATATACCACTATCATCGCACCTCGGGGAAATATCTACGATGCACAAAACAGACTGCTCGCTAGCAGCATCCCGCAATATACAGTACACATGGACACACGCGTCGAGGCGCTGCACATGAACAACGGAGAACTATTCTGGCAGAACGTGGACTCTATCGCCAACGGTATGAGCCGTATCATACAAGACAAATCACCAAGCGAGTATCGGCAGAAAATGATAACCGCTTTTCATAACAAAAACAAAAAAGGAAGAGACATACGACTATACGACGGACGCATCTCCTACACACAGATGAAAGAGATAAAACAACTACCACTGGTGCAACGGGGCGTATATAAAAGCGGAGTGTACTTCATAGACCAACACCGGCGGATCAAACCTTTTGGCAGTCTTGGCAGCAGAACCATTGGAACAATATTGGGAAACGAAGGCAGGGGGAATGCAGGCTTGGAAAAACGATATGATGACTACCTGCGAGGAAAAGATGGGGTTGGTATGCGCGACAAAGTGCAGGGACTTCTTACCACTATACCCATCCGGGAAGCAGAAAGTGGCTATGACCTGTACACCACTCTCGATGCTGACCTGCTCGATATATGCGAGACTACACTACGCGAAAGACTCAAGACAACACAAGCAGACTGGGGATGTGTCATACTCATGGAGGTAGCGTCCGGCGAGATAAAAGCAATGTGCAACCTCGACAGAAACAGCAACAACACTTACTCCGAACAACTGAACCATGCCGTGATGCGCGTTGAGCCTGGTTCAACCTTCAAGACCATAGCCCTCATGGCAGCACTGGATGACGGCAAAATAGACATCGACGACACGGTAGAAGTCTATAAACGAGGATGGATGTATTACAATGCACGCCACATGGATGCACACGCACGCGACACAGTCTATTCCGTAAAGAGCGCGTTGGCTGCGAGTAGTAATATAGCACTGGCAAAAATCATCACACAAGGCTACAAAGGTAGTGCACGTAAATTCGTACACAAGTTGGACCGTATGGGGTTGATGGACAGCATAGACTACATCATTCCGGGGGCCGAACAAGCAAAGATAGATATCCCCAACGACACCGTCACCATCTCGCGTATGTCGTATGGCTATTCGGTGGAGATGAGTCCTATGCACACTTTGCTGTTCTATAACGGCATTGCGAACGGAGGGAAGATGATATCACCCGTACTCGTGCGAGAGATACGCAAAGACGATAAGACGATAAAGACCTACAAAACACAAACCATTGAGAACAGTCTGTGCGGTTCGTCCACACTGCGCGATATCCAAACCTGCTTGCATGATGTGGTGTGGGATAACCGGTTGGGAACAGCATCGGTAAATCCGTGGAAACAAAAGAAAGCCCAAAGCGACCTCGTACATATAGCCGGCAAAACGGGCACCGCACAACTACTCGAGAATGGCAGATACCAGAAAGGACGACACCGTATGTCATTCGTAGGTTATTTCCCGGAGGAAAACCCGCTATACACCTGTATATGCGTCATCAGCGGACCACGCAACATAGGTGCCTATGATGCAGGCATGGACTGCGGATGGGTCGTACGAAACATAGCCGAAAAAACAATGGTATATGCAGGAGAACGAGTGATCAAAGAGGGGAAACTCGTTTTCACTACCAAGTAAACAACAACATAACCGATAAGATAGAAATGAGACTTGCTACATTGTTGAACGATATTGACGTACTGCAGACTATCGGCAATACCGACATAGAAATCCATAATATCCAATTTGACTCACGTCTTGTACAAACAGGCGACCTCTTCGTCGCACAACGGGGAACAGCCGTGGACGGACACACATTCATCACACAATGTATCGGACAGGGAGCAAAAGCCATTGTACTTGAACAATTACCACAAGACATCAACGACGCAGTCACCTACGTGCAAGTCAAAAGTAGCGACCATGCACTCGGCAAGATGGCACACACATGGTACGGACAACCTACCCTGCACCTGCAACTGATCGGGGTCACCGGGACAAATGGAAAAACCACCACCGCAACACTACTCTACCGGCTGTTCAAACAGATGGGATACAAAGTCGGACTGCTGTCCACGGTCATCAACTACATAGACGACGAGGCGGTAAAAGCCACACACACCACACCCGACGCCTTGGAACTCAATAGCCTGCTGAACCGCATGGTATCTGTCGGATGCAGATATGCCTTCATGGAGGTGAGTAGCCACGCTATTGCACAAGAACGCATAGCCGGACTGCATTTCACAGGAGCACTGTTCACAAACCTTACACGTGACCATCTTGACTACCACAAGACATTCGACAACTATCGGGATACAAAGAAAAAACTGTTCGACAACCTTACCAAAGACGCTTTCGCTATCACGAATATCGATGACAAGAATGGTCTTGTCATGACACAGAACTGCACCGCCAAGACCTACACCTACTCCACACACAGCATGGCAGACTTCCGGGGAAAGATACTGGAAGAAGGATTCGATGGGATGCTACTGCGTATGCAGAGCACACAAGGAACGATCAATACCGAAGTGTTTGTCCCTTTGGTAGGACGCTTCAACGTGAGCAACCTGTTACTCATATATGGTACCGCTGTCGTGTTGGGACTCGAACCTGTAGAAGTACTGCGTGTACTGAGTACACTACACCCCGTCAATGGTCGCTTCGAAACCATCCATGCACCACAAGGATGGACTGCCATCATCGACTATGCACACACACCTGACGCAATAGACAACGTACTCAAAACAATCAATGAGATCGTCACATCTACGGCTTCCAAACAACAAAACTCACCACAGATTATCACCGTCGTAGGCTGCGGAGGCAACAGAGACAAAGGTAAACGACCCATGATGGCACGTATAGCATATAATGGCAGTACACAACTCATACTCACATCCGATAACCCCCGGGACGAAGAACCGGCAGACATACTGCAAGACATGGCAGCAGGACTAACCGATGAAGAACTGCATCACACACTCATCATCGAAGACCGCGAAGCAGCCATCAAGACCGCATGCACAATAGCAAAAAGAGGGGATGTGATACTCATCGCCGGGAAAGGACACGAAGACTACCAAATCATCAAGGGCGTCAAACACCATTTTGACGACCACGAGATAGTTCGACAATATATTGCTCAGTAAAATAACAAAACAACCATTTGACTATGTTCTACGAGTTATTCGACCACTTTAACACCATACCGGGCGCACGACTGATGACCTACATCTCTTTCCGCGCCATCGTAGCCGGCGTCATAGCCCTATGCATCAGCATCGGCATGGGCGACTGGTTCATCAACCTGCTCAAACGCAAACATATCTCCGAGACACAGCGCGACGAGAAGACCGACCCTTTCAATGTCACCAAGAAAGGGGTGCCAACCATGGGAGGCGTCATCATCATCGCCGCTATGCTAATCCCCTGTTTACTAATGGGGAACCTCAAGAATATCTACTTGCTCCTGATGCTGCTCACCACCGTCCTCCTCGGAACGTTGGGCTTCGCAGACGACTACATCAAGACCTTCCGACATAACAAAGACGGACTCAATGGATGGATAAAGATAGCAGGACAGGTTACCCTTGGACTCATCGTCGGATTAACCCTGCGCTACGCTCCACAAACAGTCATGAATGAGACCGTGGAGTCACATATCGAGAACAACGTAACAGTCTTTGAGAAATCCCCGGAAGTCAAGTCCACACGTACAACGATCCCCTTCGTCAAAGCACATAACTGTAACTACGCCGACATGTTCTCGTGGCTCGGAGAGACGAACAAATACAAAGCCGGGTGGGTGTTCTTCGTCATACTCACTATATTTGTCGTAGCAGCCGTCAGCAACGGAGCCAACCTCAACGACGGCATGGACGGTATGTGTGCCGGCAACTCAGCCATCATCGGTGCAGCACTCATCATACTCGCATATATCAGCGGCAACGTGGTCTTCGCAGACTACTTTGACGTGATGTACATACCTGGCAGCGAAGAACTGGTCATATTCCTCGCTGCGTTCGTGGGAGCACTACTCGGCTTCCTGTGGTGGAATGGTTTCCCCGCACAGATATTCATGGGCGACACCGGCAGCCTCACCATCGGAGGTATCATAGGCGTGTGCGCCGTCATCATACACAAAGAGTTGCTACTACCCATACTCTGTGGCGTCTTCCTCATGGAGAGCATCAGCGTCATACTGCAGACACAAGTGTATAAACTCGGTAAAAAACGGGGAAAACATATACGCATCTGGAAACGGGCACCACTGCACGACCATTTCCGGACATCAATGGAACAAGTGCTCAAAAACGACCCGACATGTATGGTCAAGTTACATGGCAAAGGACAACTGCAGCATGAGACAAAAATTGTACTACGATTCTGTATCGTCACACTTATACTCGCCGCATTGACAATACTGACACTCAAAATACGGTAAACAACCTAAACAATAACAGAGGTATGAAACGAATAGTTATTCTCGGAGCAGGAGAATCAGGGACAGGAGCAGCCATACTCGCAAAAACAAAAGGCTATGACGTCTTCGTCAGCGACATGGGTGGGATAAAACCCGCCTATCGTGCACTGCTCAACCAACATCATATCGCATGGGAAGACGGAGGACACACACAGGAGAAGATATTGAATGCCTGCGAAGTGGTCAAGTCACCTGGTATCCCGCTTACCGCTCCTGTCATCCGGCAACTGCAGGCACAGGGCACTCCCATCATCTCCGAGATAGAGTTCGCTGCACGCTACACCCACGCCAAGATGATTTGTATCACAGGCTCGAACGGCAAGACGACAACCACCTCACTGATCTTCGACATGCTCCGCCGCGCCGGACTGGATGTCGGACTGGCAGGGAACATAGGCAACTCACTCGCATTGCAGGTGGCGCAACAAGACCACGCCTACTACGTCATCGAACTCTCGTCGTTCCAACTGGATAATATGTACGACTTCAAAGCGGATATCGCTATCCTACTGAATATCACACCCGACCACCTCGACCGATACGACTATGAGTTCCAGAACTACATCGATGCCAAGTTCCGTATCACCCGCAACCAAACTGTCCAAGACGCCTTCATATACTGGAGCGAAGACCCCGTACTCAACCGAGAGATTGCTAAGATACGACCGCAGGCGACCCTCTACCCTTTCGGCAGCAGCCGACAGAACGTGGCGTACACCGACGGCAAAAACATGGTACTCGCCGCTACACCCGACATCACACCGCTGCAAGTGCCGCTGGAAGAACTGTGCCTCAAAGGCAGACATAACCAACTCAACTCCATGGCAGCAGGACTGGCGGCACAGATACTGCATATCAAGAACGCCGTCATACGCGAGAGCCTGCAGCAGTTCGCCGGCGTAGAGCACCGCATGCAGTACGTCGCCACCGTCCGTGGCGTCCGCTATATCAACGACTCCAAAGCCACCAATGTCAACTCATGCTGGTATGCACTCGACAGCATGACCACACCTACCGTACTCATTCTTGGAGGGAAAGACAAAGGCAACGACTACTCTGAGATAGACGACCTCGTACTCGCTAAGTGCCACACGCTCATATTCATGGGACTACACAACGAGAAACTGCGTGAACACTTCGGCGCACTGGGTTATGTCCCCTCCACAGAGGCTGCATCTGCCACACCACGCGTCTATATCGACACCGACAACCTGCATGATGCCGTTCAGGCAGCATACCGCTATGCACATGAGGGCGACACTGTACTGCTCTCACCCTGCTGCGCCAGTTTCGACCTCTTCCATAGTTACGAAGAACGGGGCGAACTGTTTATGAAAACCGTACGGGCACTATAATACACTAAGATGAAATCACAAGAGATAAAAACATATCTACAACGGCAAACGAAATACATAGACCGTACCTACTGGGTACTGTTCATAGCACTCATCATCGTTGCTATCATAGCCTTCTTCTCTGCCAGCAGCAGCCTGGCATACAAAGATGGAGCATTGGCACCTATCGGTCGGCAGATGCTATTCCTGCTCGTGGGAGTGGCACTCGTATGCGTGGTACAATTCGTTCCCAGCAAATGGATACGACTACTCGCATACCCGGGACTGCTGCTTTCTTTCGTCTTGTTACTACTAACAACCTTCACTGACCTCGGCGTTACACGCAACGGAGCCACACGATGGATAGAACTTGCAGGCATAGAGTTTCAACCATCAGAACTGGCTAAACTGTGCCTTATCATAGTCGTCAGCGACCTGCTCAGCCGCATCAAAACAAAACAAGAAGAGAAAAAATACTTCTTCATCGTTCTTGGAATCACAATACTGATATGCGCTCCTATCCTTCCGGCAAACCTGTCCACCACACTCTTGCTCGGAGGTATAGTCCTTCTCCTGTTATTCTTGGCAAAAGTGCATTTCAAGTATCTGGGAACAACATTAGGCATCGCCGTCGTATTACTGATAGCAGGATACTTTTTTGTGGAGTACAGATACATCAAACCGGGTAGGGAGGTCAAAGGTTTTATGGGACGTGCCGCCACATGGGCAGGACGTGTGGACGACATGTTGGCAGAGAAGGATAATCCTGACAAGACCTATGTCATAACCGATGACAACATACAGCAAGCCTATGCCAAAGTGGCTATCGCACGGGGAGGCAAATCGCCCATCGGAGTACTACCGGGAAATAGCACCGTACGCGATTACCTGCCACTCGCATTCGCAGACTATATATTTGCTATCATCGTCGAAGAGACAGGCGTATGCGGAGCCATCGTACTCATATTACTCTATATGGCCATACTCTTCCGCGCATGCTACACGAGTAGCCGCTATGCCGACTACTCTGCCATGTTGATGGTCATGGGACTGGCACTCATGATTACCTGCCAGGCACTCATCAGCATGCTCGTCGCAGTGGGATTAGGACCCGTCACTGGACAACCGCTGCCTATGATATGTCGTGGAGGAACCAGCATACTCGTGACCAGCCTGTACTTCGGCATCATCATGGGAGTGGCACGCGAACAAAACGAACTGCAGGCACGACAACAGGCCACACAACAAACGAGTTGGGAAGATGTGCCGGACATACACATAGACGAATCTGTAACAAAACAATAAAATATGAAATACCTAATCAGTGGAGGAGGAACAGGTGGACATATATTCCCCGCTATCAGTATTGCCAACGCATTATGCGAACTCGACCCGCAAGCGTCCATTCTCTTCGTAGGGGCACTCTCACGAATGGAGATGGAGCGCGTACCACAAGCAGGCTACCAAATAGTCGGATTACCCATACATGGCTTCGACCGATCACGCCCATGGCGCAATATACGGGTACTGATTGACCTCGCACGCTCCATGAAACAAGCACGCGACATCGTACGCCGGTTTCGACCCGACGTGGGAGTAGGAGTAGGTGGATACGCCAGCGGAGCAGCCATGAAAGTAGCAGCATGCATGGGAGTGCCTATCCTGTTACAAGAACAAAACGGATTCGCAGGAGTCACAAACAAACTGCTACGCAAAGACGCGGCCAAGATATGTGTAGCATACAAGGGAATGGAGCGGTTCTTCCCCAAAGACAAAATTATCCTCACAGGCAACCCCGTACGGCAGAACCTGACAACAGGGACACCTGCCGAAGCAATACCATATTTCAACGACACCTACCATACACATTTCGTCAGCCACCGGAAGACACTGCTTGTCATCGGAGGTAGCCTGGGAGCACGAACTGTCAATGAGAGTATAACAGCACACCTGCAAGACCTCCTCAATGCCAATATCCAGGTTATCTGGCAAACAGGCAAATACTACTACCAAACGTGCAGCACAGCACTACAACAACTCATATCCGACAACCCTGTCGCACAAGAACGTATATGCTGCACTGACTTTATTAGTCAGATGCCACTCGCCTATGCTCTCGCAGACCTGGTCATATCACGTGCAGGAGCCTCGTCTATTTCAGAACTATGCCTGCTCGGCAAACCCGCTGTACTGGTACCTTCACCGAACGTGGCAGAAGACCACCAGACACACAACGCCATGGCACTCGTCAGACAAGACGCAGCCATACTGGTACGGGACACCGACGCACAACAGCAACTCGTCAGCACGGCACTCAAGACACTCGACGACGACGAGAAACTGCAGACACTGCACACCAATATCCTCAAACTATCACTGCCCGATTCGGCACATCTCATCGCACAAGAGGTGATAAAATTAGCACAACAATACCGTAGCGGGAGATGAGCAGCACATCAAGCCGCACTTGAGCAGAAACAAGACCCTGTAAAAAACAGAGAGACTACCCGGTTTTCGGATAGTCTCTTTTCTCCTAACAGAATAGAACTACTCTGCAACAGCCTCTGCAGGAGTCTCAACTACTTCCTCCTCAACGGTATCAATAACCTCTACAGCAGACTCAGTTGCTGCAGGAGCAGCGCATTCTTGCTTCTCCCCTTCTTTGCAGCATTTACCTTCACATTTGGCAGACTTCTTGCAGCAACCCATAGCGCAAATAGCTACAGCGGCAATTAACAAAATCTTTTTCATAAGTGTACAATAATTTAAATTAAAGCTTTAATGTTCTTTGACACGGCATAACCATACCGAAATCAGCGCAAAATTACACTATTTTTTGGATATACACAACAAAAGAACTAATTTTGCAAAATAATTATTCGATTTTCTTCATTATCCCACTACTATGGACAGAAAAACGTTCTGGAGCAATACAAAAATCGGCTTCATCCTGAAAAATATCCTTATCGCTATACTCATCATTATCATAGGAGTAGTCATTGTCTTTATCGGACTACGTAACTACACACAACATGGCGTCGAAGTCACTATCCCGGATATCACAGGCTTGTATATAGAAGAAGCCCAAATTATACTCCAGGCAAGCAATCTCACACTGGAGATAATAGACTCCACATATTCCTCCAAAACACCATTGGGCACTATCGTGGAGCAGACACCTGTCGCAGGATCACATGCCAAGAATGGACGTATCATCTATGCCGTACAAAACGCACGCTTCCGCCGACCTGTCATCATACCGGAAGTGCGGGACATGAGCCTGCGTCAAGCACAGGCAACACTCAAAGCGTTGGGACTGCAGATAGAAAAAATCAACTATGAACCATCCACATATAAAGATATCGTTCTCGATATACGAAAAAACACAAAGACGCTACTACCGGGCGAAAGAGTACCGGAAGGAACAGCTATCACGCTTGTAGTGGGTAGAGGACAAGGAAACAGCGAAGTGACAATACCGGCACTCATAGGTAAAAGCCTGAACGAGGCACGATCACTGTTGCTCAGCAGTCTGCTGACTATCGGGGTTATCGAGTATGATATCAAACCAACCGAAGAGAACAAAGACCTGTATGTAGTGTACTCACAATCCCCAACTACTGGCACAATTGTTGTAGAAGGTACTAATGTGAACGTGAAGATGTCCATGGATATAGAGAAGACCATCACCGCAGACAACGAAGGAGATGAAGAGGACTTCTTCTGACACAGACCTGCTAATATCTTAGTGTGAATGAGCCAAACGGAGCAATGGGAAATAGAAGAATTTGATGATGTCTTCGAGAGATGGAAAGGAGTAGTCGATAAAGGACAGACACCCGAACGTATCGACAAGTACCTTGCCGAACATCTTGCTGGGACATCACGAAACAGAATACAAAGTGCAGCGGACGCAGGACTAATCCTTGTCAATGGACAGGCTGTGAAAAACAACTATAAGGTAAAACCGCTGGATGTCATACAGATACTGCTCAACCACGAACCACACGACTATACTATCCACCCGGAGAACATACCTGTCAACGTAGTATACGAAGATGAAGATATCCTGGTCGTCAACAAACCCGCCGGCATGGTCGTACACCCGGGACACGGTAATTACGAACATACACTGCTCAATGCTCTCGCATGGTACTTCCGCAACACACTTGATATCAACGACAAAAACATAGGATTGGTACACCGTATTGACAAAGACACAAGCGGACTATTACTCGTTGCCAAGACTCCGATAGCAAAAACGAATCTGGGACAACAGTTCTTCGAACATACCATTCAACGTACCTACCATGCACTCGTATGGGGGACCTTCGATCATAACGAAGGGACTGTCATCGGAGCACTCGGACGGGATGAGCGGGACAGGACACGATGGCGGATATGGGACGTAAAAGACAACCCCAATGCCAAAGAGGCTGTCACACACTGGCGGGTAATAGAACGATTTCCATACGTCACACTTGTTGGATGTCGGTTAGAGACCGGACGCACACACCAGATACGCGTACACATGCGAAGCATAGGACACCCACTGTTCGCCGACGAAAAATATGGAGGCATGGAGATACTCAAAGGACTACCGACACAGAAATACAAACAATATATACAGAACTGTTTTAACCTTTGTCCCCGACAAGTACTGCATGCAAAAACAATAGGCTTCGGGCACCCAAGGACAAGACAGGAGATGTTCTTCGATAGTCAATGGCCTGAAGACATGACAGACCTGATAGACAAATGGCGCCACTACGAACCCAATACCCTCAATAACTAAATATAATAACCACAACATAAACCCAGCAGACATGAACCGGATACTATGGGCAGACGATGAAATACAGTTACTCAAACCCTATATCATCTACCTGCAAGAAAAAGGGTACGAAGTGATACCCGTAAACAACGGACAAGACGCCATAGAGCAATGCCGTGAACACACATTCGATATCGTCTTTCTCGATGAGAATATGCCCGGACTGTCCGGACTGGAAGTTCTGCAAGAGATAAAAACATTACAACCGGCTCTCCCCGTAGTCATGATCACCAAGTCCGAAGAAGAACGGATTATGGAACAGGCCATAGGACAAAAAATCGCAGACTATCTCATAAAACCCGTCAACCCCAGCCAGATATTACTGTGCCTGAAAAAACATGTCCACCAACGCGAGATAATAGAAGAACATACCAACACCACATACCGACAGGAGTTCTCTGATATATCCTACATGATTGATACCGCAAGCACCATCGAAGAATGGATGGCTATCGAACGAACACTCACACACTGGGAAATAGAACTCGAGACATCATCCATGCAAGAGATGTTGCGTATGCAACGCGAACAAGCGAACGCCGCCTTTGCCAAATATATTACCAGACACTACGAAGAATGGTTCAACGGCAAGGAGCGACCCATAATGTCACACGACATCATGAAACATAGCATCTTCCCTCTATTGGACAATGGAGAGAAAGTGTTTTTTGTAGTCATCGACAACTTCAGGTACGACCAATGGAAGACAATACAACCTTTACTCTCCGAGTGGTTCACAGTCAAGGACGAACAGATGTATATGTCCATCCTTCCTACAGCAACACAATATGCACGCAATGCCATCTTTTCAGGTCTGCTACCACTGCAGATAAAAGAGATGTACCCGCACTTGTGGGTAGACGAGGAAGACGAAGATACCAAAAACAACTACGAGAACGAACTCATACAGACACAACTCGACCGGTTTCGCAAACGCTATACCTACACATACTATAAAGTGAACGAGAGCGATTTCTGTGAACGGATAACCAGACAGTTCAAGGGACTACAGACACCTCTCAATGTTGTCGTTCTCAACTTTATTGACATGTTGTCACACTCACGCACCGAGAGCAAAATGATGCGGGAACTCGCCAACGATGAAGCAGCATACCGAAGCCTGACACTCAGTTGGCTGAAACACTCTGCCACAGCAGAGATGTTCCACCGGATAGCCTCACTCGGATACAAAGTGGTACTAACAACAGACCATGGCACAACACATGTCACGAACCCCGTACAAATTATAGGCGACAAGAACACCAACACCAACCTGCGCTATAAAGTGGGGAAATCGCTCAGTTGCCAATCCAAAAACTGCTTTGAGATAAGCAAACCCAAACAGGTAGGACTACCCTGTCCCAACATCAGCAGTAGTTATGTATTCTGCACGGGAAACGACTTCTTCGCTTATCCTAACAACTTCAACTTCTATGCACAACTATACCGCGACACCTTCCAACACGGAGGCATATCGTTGGAAGAGATGCTCATCCCCCTGGTTACTTTGGAGCCTAAATGAAAACAATAAGGAGGATATTAGCACTATCCATCCTGCTGATTGCAGGGTGGATAGCATACTCTCTTTTCTCGCACCGGCAATCCACCCACCGGCATAGGGACTACGAACACCAGATAAAGGTGTTGTCATATAACACAAATGGATTAGGAAGAAACACACAACAACTGCTGACATACATCAACAGCCAAGATGCCGATATCGTCTGTTTGCAAGAGGTAAACGTGTACAAGAACCCGGAACACCTCACTCTGCCGGCACTACGCCACGCTATGCACACATACCCATATACATACTATGACTTCAAGGTGTATAACAACGTGCGGCAGTTTGGGAATGTGGTGTTCTCACGCTATCCGCTTATCCACAAGCACACCATCGCATACTCTTCACGCTCTAATATCAGCAGTTGCTGCGACGTGGTCATAGCAAGCGATACGATACGCCTACTCGTCAATCACCTTGAGAGTTATAGTATTATTGACTCAGACCTGAAAATAGATACACTATCCTTCTCTTCTTTGAGAAATAGCCCCCTCAGCCACAAAATAAAACATGCCCGGCCGCTACGCCGCCAACAAGCACGGGCAGTCAAACAAGAGTGCAACAACTCCCCTTACCCCGTCATTGTGGTGGGAGATTTCAATGCCACTCCTGTATCCTACGTCTATTGGGAGATAAAACACGGATTACGTGACTGCTTCACAGAGTGCTGTCGTGGTAAACTGGGTAACACGTACACCGGACACCACATAGGTGTGCGCATCGATTATATCCTGTGCTCCACAACACTGACACCCATCGACTTCTCCATCGACCATGTCAACTACTCGGACCACTACCCTGTCACCGCAACAATAGGCTGGTAGTAACTACTTCACAGACTCATGATAATGGTAGTCCGAATAATCCTGAGTCTTCTCTTTTGACTTGTCACGACGGATACGGGGAAAACGTTTACAACAAGGGACATGTTGCTGCCACCAACAACGGAACCTATGCCTTTGTTGTCTGAACCAGAAACGGATATGAGAGTCACTCATCTCTCCCTTCTCAAAACCACTATATCGCCTGTGACGCCACCACAACAGCAACAACCAACCAAAGAGAGCACCACCCAAATGAGCAAAGTGTGCCACATTATCCCCGGGCAGAGAAGAGAAACCTGCAAACAACTCAAACACCATATAACCTATGACAACCACACGTGCGCGTATAGGAATAGGAATAAACAAAATGAACAACCGCACTTCAGGGAAGAGCCATGCAAAAGCAAATAAGATACCAAACACGGCACCACTCGCACCTATCGTCACATATTGACTGGCAAGAATGCGAGCAGTCTCCCACTCATATCCCGATAACATAGGCTGCAACTGCAACGCCCACACCACCTCCTGCACCAAAGCAGCACCCACACCACAGACAAGATAGAAAATCAAAAAACGCCTGCTACCCCATCTCTCCTCCAATGCCGGCGCAAACATAAACACGGCAAACATGTTGCAGAACAAATGCCAAAAGCCACCATGTAAGAACATATACGTCAGAGGCTGCCATATATGAAACTGCGTAGCGGTCACATAATGCAGACCAAACAACTGGTTACAGTCTATGCCGTATTTACTTAATATCACTGTACCAAACAAACACAGTACAGTTATCAGCAGGATGTTCTTTGTCACGGTAGGCAAATTGCGCATATATACCTCTTGTTCTATTTTGTTTATATGAATATAGTCAAGACAGCTCAACCATATATACAATAGACAAAAACTATGCAATAGCATGGATACATGACGGTTTTGGCAGAAAAAAGCACTTTTTTCTTATAAAACATTTGCAATATAAGAAAAATGTAGTACCTTTGCGTGAGTTTGTAGGGTTAGCCCGCGAATGAGACATTAAACGTTTAATAACTAAATCTATTTTGTATGAACAAAGCAGAACTCGTAGCTGCTATTGCAGCTGAGGCACAGATGCCTAAAGCACATGCGCAAAAAGCATTGGATGCAACCATTAAAGCAATTGCCGAATCTCTCAAAAAGGGAGAAAATGTACAACTCATTGGTTTCGGTACTTTCTCCGTAGTAGAGAAAGCAGCACGCGTGGGAGTCAACCCGGCAACAAAGGCTAAAATCAACATTCCTGCTAAGAAAGTGGCTAAATTCAAAGCCGGTGCAGGTCTCGCACTTTAATCTACGATAGTGGTATTAACGAGTTGCCCGACAAAACACCGGGCAACTCGTTTTGTGTTAAAAACAAAACGACTATGATAAATATTATACTTTGCGGCGCACCCGGTAGCGGAAAAGGAACACAATCAGACATCATCGTAGAGAAATATGGCCTGCAACACCTATCCACGGGCGACGTGTTACGCCAAGAGATAAAGTCCGGCAGCGAACTGGGAAAAGAGATAGAAGATATCATCTCAAAAGGCAACCTCGTACCGGATAACAAGATGATACACCTCATCGAGAACTATCTTGATGCACTCCCTGCAGACTGTAAGGGTATTATCTTCGATGGTTTCCCTCGTACAGTGGAGCAAGCAGAAGCCCTGGAGTTATTGCTGCAACGCCGCCGGATGAAAGCAGTCATGCTGGACCTTTGCGTGGACGAAGAAGAGATTATCAAAAGACTGCTCAATCGTGGGAAGACAAGCGGCAGAACAGATGACAACTACGAGACTATCAAAAAACGTATCCAGATATTCCACGAGGTGACTCAACCGGTATGCGACTTCTATCTGCATCGGCACAACTATTTCTACATCAATGGCAACAAGTCCATGGAGGATACGTTCAGTCAGATAGATAGCATTCTACAACTGATACAGAAGTAATATGCCATCCTCCTCATTCATCGATTATGTCAAGATATACTGCCGCTCAGGTAAAGGCGGAGCCGGTTGCATGCACCTGCACCGTGCCAAATACCTGCCTAAAGGAGGACCGGACGGTGGCGACGGCGGACGGGGGGGGCATATCATTCTGCAAGGTAACCGTAACCTGTGGACACTGCTTCACCTCAAGTATCAGAAGCATATCATGGCTACTGACGGAGGCAAAGGAGGTGACTCACGCTCCTTCGGCAAGAACGGAGAAGACAAGATAGTAGAGGTTCCTTGCGGAACAGTGGTTTATGACGGAGAAACAGGGAAGTTTATATGCGAGGTCAAAGAACACGGGCAGCAGATAATCCTACTCAAGGGGGGACGAGGAGGACTTGGCAACTGGCATTTCCGAACAGCAACCAACCAGGCACCTCGCTATGCTCAACCCGGAGAACCGGCATCGGAACAAACGGTTATCCTACAACTGAAAGTGCTGGCAGATGTTGGACTGGTCGGCTTCCCTAACGCAGGGAAATCTACACTGTTGGCATCCGTCAGTGCCGCCAAGCCGGAGATAGCCGACTATCCCTTCACAACCCTGACACCACAATTAGGTATCGTCTCCTATCGGGATAATGCCTCGTTCTGTATGGCAGACATACCCGGCATTATAGAAGGCGCAGCAGAGGGCAGAGGGTTAGGACTACGTTTCCTGCGTCATATAGAGAGAAACGCTGTTCTGTTATTCATGGTACCCATAACGACAGAAGATGTACGTCATGAGTACGAGGTGCTGCTATCCGAACTCGGGAAATATAACCCCCGGTTGTTGACCAAAGCACGCATACTCGCCATCTCAAAATGTGATGTGGCAGATCCCGGCATAGACATTCATGCGTTAGCCGGGACACTCGCCAAGGAGTACAGCATACCTGTGGTTCCTGTCAGTTGTGTACAGGGAATGGGTATAACCGAACTAAAAGACGTGCTGTGGACAGAACTTAACAAAGAACAAAATCAAGTCATCGAGATCTCACATACACCTATTGACGTGAAGGTAATAGAACACGACGAAGAACCACAAGAAGAGGAAGAACCTCAGACAATCTACCTGAATGAAGTAGATGAAGAATGGGACTTGAGCAAATACAAAGGTATAGGTTGGGACACACAAGACTGACATACGACCGCTTTATAGCGTGGAGAGAGCAGCACATCTCACAGAAGAACCTCGTACTTATCCTTAGTTTCTTTGTGGGCGTCTTTGCCTCTTGTGCAGCACAACTGCTCAAGACGATGATACACCTGATACAACAGTTGGTGGAACGCCAATTAGTTGCTGACCATCATTTCTGGTACTTTATATGCCCCATGATAGGTATTACCTTGGCAGGACTGTACGTCAAGTATATCGTCAAAGATGATATATCACACGGCATCACCAAGATACTATACGCCATCTCTCAACGCAAGTCTATTATCAAAGTACACAACATGTGGAGTTCTCTCATAGGCTCCGCTATCACGATTGGCTTTGGCGGGTCAGTAGGTGCTGAGGCACCTATCGTATTGACGGGCTCTGCCATAGGCAGTAACCTCGCCAAGTTATTCCGTCTTGACCAAAAGACAATGATGCTTATGATAGGTTGCGGTGCCGCAGGCGCCATTGGCGGCATCTTCCAGGCACCGATAGCAGGTCTTGTCTTCACATTGGAGGTGTTGATGATGGACTTGACGATGACTTCAGTGGCACCCCTGCTCATCTCCTCTGTCACCGCCACGGCTATATCTCTGATGGCTTCGGGACAAACAGCCATGTTCCCATTGACCAACAACGACCCCTTCTCATTGGAGCGGCTGCCCTTGTACCTGTTACTGGGTGTCCTGTGTGGGTTGGTGTCCCTCTACTTCATCAGAGGGATGAACTACTTGGAACAACTGTTTCGTCGTAAGGTGCAGAAGACATGGGCTAAGTTTCTGATAGGAGGTATCAGTTTAGGTCTTCTCGTCTTTCTCTTTCCCCCACTCTACGGAGAGGGATATGATATCATCCGCCAACTCATCAACGGAGACTCTGTGTCCGCTATTGTCAATAGTCCTTTCGCAAGGTTGGGAACAGGCACATGGGGCATCGTCGGATATTTTGTACTGATCCTGTTCTTCAAGATATTTGCCTCTGTCGCGACGAATGGTGGAGGCGGCGTTGGAGGGATCTTTGCACCATCATTGTTTATGGGTGCTATCACCGGTTTCCTTTGTGCTCGCATCTTCAATATCATCGGTATCACAGTCCCGGAGTCTAACTTCGCACTCGCAGGGATGTCCGGCTTGATGTCTGGCGTCATGCATGCGCCGTTGACGGGTATATTCCTTATTGCCGAACTAACAGGCGGATACCACCTCTTCATGCCGCTAATGATAGTATCTGTGTTCTCCTACCTGACTATCAAGATATTCGAACCACACAGCCTGTATGCTATGCGACTGGCGCAGAAAGGCGAGTTACTGACACACAACAAAGACCGCTCAGTCCTCACCCTGCTGAAGATGGATAACGTGTTGGAGACAGACCTGACCACTCTGCATCCGGAGATGACACTGGGAGACTTGGTAAAGGTTATATCCGAGAGCCACCGCAATATATTTCCTGTGGTTGACAAAGATAATCGCTTTTTGGGAGTGTTGCAGTTGGACGAGGTGCGTAACATCATGTTCCAACCACGTCTGTACGACCGGTTTACTGTACACCAACTCATGAACTCACCGCAAGCCATACTGACACACGACATGACGATGGAGAAAGTAATGGAGGTCTTTGAGGATACAGGAGCATGGAACTTGCCGGTGGTGGACGAACAGAAACATTACTTGGGGTTTGTATCCAAGTCCAAGATATTCAACTCCTACCGCCATGTCCTTGTCCACTTCTCGGAAGAGTAAGGACGGGAAGTCTTTCCTATAGGATACTGTCCATCTTCTCCTCCCACGCAGAGAGTTGCTGCTGACAAAAAGCCAACAGTCTTTTGGCCTCTACCGCTTTCTTCTGATAGGCATCCATACTCAACGCTTCAGATGCTTCTAACTCCTTGACAATAGTCTCTAACCGCTTAAGGGCATCGTCGTAAGTCATGTTGGTTATTTTATCTGCCTTTCCCATCTACTATCACTCCTATAGTATAAAACAATATCTTCATATCTAACCTCAGCGACATATTCTCCATATAGACAATATCGTAGTTGAGTCGCTGTATCATCTTCTCCATCGTGTCTGTATATCCTACTTTGATAGGTCCCCAACTGGTCAGCCCCGGTCGTATCTTATAGAGCAAGCAGTAGTAAGGTGCTTGTTGCTCTATCTTGTCAATGAAGTAGCGCCTCTCAGGTCGGGGGCCTACGATAGACATATCCCCTCGTAGCACATTCCACATCTGAGGCAACTCATCAATGCGATACTTGCGTAGCACATGTCCAATAGGAGTGATGCGTGGGTCTTCTTCGGAACTGAGACAAGGAGTATCCGGCTCTGCATTCTCTGTCATCGTGCGGAACTTCAGTATATGAAACGTTATACCATGCAAGCCCACTCGCTCTTGGCGATAGATCACTTCACCGGGAGAAGAACACTTGACCAAGATGGCAACCACGGCATACAAAGGAGAGAGGATAATCAAAGACAACAACGATACTACCACATCACATGCCCTTTTGATACATAGTGCCGAGTCACTCATCTTATGCTCGGTGATACGTATCAGAGGCGTGTCACTGACCTCCCGGATACTCGCCGCACCGGTCAGCATGTCATACAACTGAGGAACAACAGAGATGTCCACACCATAAGGATATATCCGATTGATGATAGTGTATATATCTTTCTCTTGGGTGTTACCATTCAAATCTATGATCACCTCGTCTTGCGGATCTGTCGCCTGCACCTGCTTGAACTGCTCCACCTCTTGTACAGAATGAACAGTATAGCATTTATCTCCCGCAGGATACTTGCGACGCAACAGGTAGGTAACAAATAGTCGGGGTACATAACATCCCGCAAACTGCAGCAACATCAACACTACCAACGACACCAGGTAGCGATGGTAGTTCGTCACCGCATCGTCAATGATAATCAGGAAGAACGCACCTAACACAATGATGAGTGATGACAGCAAGGTCGCCTTCAGTTCCTGTATATACCTCTTGTGCAATGGCCGCAGATAATAACCGGATAAGTAGTATATAACAACACATCCTAACGGATAGAGAATAAGTGGTCTATAGAAATCAAAGGCCGGTATCAGTATGGTATCTATACCAAAGACTTTCCCCTCATACACCATCCAACGAAAAAGCAGGAAACATAGCCACACGACAACAGCAGAGAATATGTCTGTGATGACATATAGCAGTTGTTGTTTACGATGGTTGTTGAGCCTGCTCATCTGTTATGCCCGAATTATGGTAATATGTTCCTGTTCATCTATCTTTATGATAGACGAGGGCTGATGGGGTGTCCTATCGTCACGCCGATAGAGGCAGACATAATCAACAGCCTCTATGATTTCCTTGCTTATCTCGTCGAAAGTATGTGCGGCAGGCTCTCCACTGATATTGGCAGACGTTGAGACAATGGGGTGATGCAGTCCTTCACAGAGGGCTTTGGAGAAACGCTCTTCTGTAATACGGATACCTATGCTCCCATCTTCCGCTATCAGACTGGGGGCTAAGTTCTTTGCCTGCGGATAGATAATAGTCATCGGACGTTGCCCCTCAGTGGCTTCCAACAGTGTCCATGCCGTATCCGGGATATGATGCACATACCCTTGCAACTTCCCTGCACCATCCAACAACACTAACATCGACTTGCAGTCTGCACGATGCTTAATAGAGAATATACGCTGTACCGCATGCTCGTTGGTTGCATCACAACCTATTCCCCACACCGTATCGGTAGGATACAAGACTACCCCACCCTCTTTCATCACCCGGATGGCTTCATGTAAGTCTGCCGTATCAAAACGTGTCATCTTGCTCATAGGATTAGTATCACTCCGCGACTGTGGGTGCAAAGGTACGGTTATTTTTGCACATACACAAGCATATTACCTCCGCAGACTTATTGAGTATAGCAGAGATATATAGTGGTTTTAAGAGAAAAAGCTATTGTGTTTTGTGTATGGTTATCTTATCGTAGAGGTAACATAAGGGTACTGAGCATAGCACCACAGCAACGACAAGTAGCAGGCGAACCCATAGCGATTGGTATATGCTTAGCGGCTGCTGACATACAAAAGTGGTGAACCCTTTGACAAAACTGGCAACTGTCAGGTGTATGCCTAAGATGACTAAAGTATGAGAGCCTATGTATTGCAACAATCGTAGGGTCGGCAGAGCATTAGACAGTAGTATGGCTATACCGGATAGTGCGACACAGCCACAGATAGCAGCAGGCAGGGCATAGAGTATGTTGCCATACGAGTTTTCAAAGACGCGGGTCTCTGCGGTCTGAAGACTCAGCACGATACAGAGAGTCATGGAAATGACAGTGATGAGAATAAGGAAGATAGGGTGTGTCTGTACATCCGTATAGGTATGAACAGTCTGCCTATGCGAGGCGAGGACATACCCAAGGTAGTAGAACAGCATCATGGTGAACGCACCTCCTATAGCGTATGGGAGTGGTGGGACATGAGCGCATGACAATATATATCCTGTAGCCGATAGGCACAAGATGATTACGGGTAGCAGATATGCCTTGTGCAAGGTTGAAGACAGTCGCCAGGCAGAGTAGAAGAGTATCTCTGTTACCATAAGACAAGGCAGAAACCATAATGGCTTATAATGGTACATCCACGGTTCTATACCGAGAAGGATACCAAGTAAAGGCCGGATAAGAGACATCTCTGTCCCGGCATCTGCTCCATAGTGCCGCGCGATGATCAGCCAATATAGATAGTTGATAAGGTTAAACAGTATATAGGGGAGTAATAGCCGTAGTGTCTTATGTCGCAAGAAAGAGGGATATGTAGCGTACCGCTCCGGGTGACTGAACAGACCGGAGAGAAGGAAGAACAGGGGTATGACAAACGAGCGTGCTATATGCCGATATGGGTCAAGGATAGGTATATGTAGCATAACGACCGTAATGATAGCGAATGCTTTGACGTAGTCTATCCACAATACACGCGTGGGTGAGTTGGTTCTGCTCATGGGTTATTGAAAGATATTGGTTACCTCGTCCTCTGCAGCAACGGAGATATTGGCTATATACAAGAGACTGGGATACAAAAAGTCTGTTCGATACCTGCGAAGACTGTTGGCGTGCAGGGCTCGCACCTTCCGTGGATAACGCTCTGCAAAACGATCCGAATACCAGATGACACACGCCGGGTATTGGGTCTCCTCTGCACCTGCAGCATGGAGGTAGTTGCCGTCTTCACCCAACGACTCTCCGTGGTCGGATAGGTAAAACACAACGGCATATCTGTCTTCGAACCGCTGTATCACAGAGTCTAAGAAGAAATCCATATAACGCACTGTATTGTCGTACGAGTTCACCACTTGTTCCTGACTGTTGTTCGTTACCACACGGTTGTCGGTGATAGGCAAGAAGTGGTTGTGCGGCTCTGTCACGTGGTTGTTGTAGTACCAATGACTGCCTATGGTATGCAGTATCATAAGGTTGTGCGGATACCCAAGAGCGAGTTGTCGGTCAAGGTAGGGTAGAAGTTCCTCATCATACCATCCTGAGAAAACGAAGACCGACTTACCGGCATTGACCCATATAGCCGTGTCACACTCGGCAGGGAAATGGGCGAAGGTCTCGCCCATATCCTGATTGGATATCCATGCCGTATGATAGCCCTCTTGACGCAGAATCGCTGCAAAACTAGTCTCGGTATATTGATACTCTGGATGCAGGCTGTCTGCCCGTGTGAGTATCACAGGTACACTTGCCAAAGTGTGCGTGTATTGTGAGTAGATATGGGGCAGAGAGACAATGTTCCTGCGCTGCGATAGCAGAGGGGTCGTCTCCCGGGTATAGCCGTTCAGTTGCAGATGGTCTGCACGCACACTCTCACCTATCACCAACACGATGTCCAATGTGTCAGCGGCTGTCCCGACGCAATGATAAGCAGGTGTTGTACGCTCCGCTTTCCGGCTTTGTCCTATGACACGGTATTGGCGCAGACTCTCCACAATATTCATCGGGTAGCGTTGGTTGAGACTCTGGTGCAACCGCGAGTTACAGTGGTAATAGCCCAACAGCAACAATAAGGCAACTATGGCATGTACATAGGCATATTTAGGTGTCGGCAACCGCCATCGCCATATTGCCAGAAGTACGGATATACAAACATTCACACCTATCCACAGTACCATCTGCCATGACAGCACACTCAACGTTTCTTGTGTGTTCGTATGGAAGACGCAATCAAGAATGAGCGGGGTAACCGTTACCCGGTATGCCACTCTGTAGTAGGACACAGACGCTCCTATTATCCCATATACAGGGTAGAATACCGCCGCTACATACTTATTCAGTCCTGCGGCATAGAGCAATAAGAACGATAATAGACTTATCGCTCCTGCATAGCAGATGATAGTCAGTACCCCGCATACCCCGTCTATAGGGTTGTCAAAGAAATCTGGTAAGACAACCGTCAAACCTATCCATATAGTGGCTACGACAACAAATAGCAGGTATGTGAGATAGGTTTTACTGGTCCGCATATCCGTCTGTTATTTATCTCTGATGAGACTCATGAACTCATCACGTGTCTCTTGTCGGTTGAAGGCTCCTGTGAAGTCACTCGTCGTGGTCAGTGAGTGTTGTTTCTGCACTCCGCGCATCTGCATACACAGGTGTTCGGCTTCAATGACCACCATCACACCCAATGGGTTGAGAGTGTTTTGTATACAGTCTTTTATCTGCGTGGTCATACGTTCTTGCACTTGGAGCCGATGGGCATAGACATCCACCACACGTGCTATCTTGCTCAGTCCTGTTATCTTTCCGTTCGGGATATATGCCACATGTGCCTTGCCGAAGAATGGCAGAAGATGATGCTCACACAGTGAATAGAACGAGATATCTTTCACCACCACCATCTGCTGGTAGTCTTCTTCAAAGAGTGCCGAACGGAGGATAGCCTCCGGGTCCTGCTGGTAGCCTTGCGTGAGAAACTGCATCGCTTCCCCCACACGTACAGGAGTGCGCAAGAGACCTTCGCGTTGCGCTTCCTCCCCTATCAGGGTCAGCAGTTGTTGAATATGTCGGGCTATCTGTGTAGTCTTGTCAGGATCAGGTATAAATGATTGTGTCATATAGGGACTTGGTTAGCGAATCAGTATGATCTTATCGGGGACTACGTATGTACTCCCTTGCAATTCCGGGTGGTCTTTCAGTAGTATCTCTTTATAGCGTGTAGCCTCTTCACGCGTACGGAAGTTGCCTACACGTACTTTCCAGAACGGAGGTTCAGACAGGGCGTAAACAGGAACATCGAGCAACGGCTCCAGAGTCTGCCGAAGCAGTAGAGCCTCGTTCTTGGCTGCCTGCTGTCTGTTGGACGAATAGACCTGCACGCGATAGCCGTCCGTCTCCTGTTGTGTGCGCTGCATACCAAGACGCTTGTCTATCATCAGTTGGGTGACAGCAGAGTCCTGGTGGACGACGGCGTGCTGCATCACATCCGTGATCAGCACTACTGGCATGGTATCGTTGTCGGCATCCTCCTCCATCAGCTCCGCCGCATAGTCGGTAGGTGACGTAGCGAAGAGAGGATAGGTACAGAACAACGACAGGATAAGTAAGATATGTCTCATCATTGCATAGTTAGTAGCGGAATGAACTGCCTCCTACGAACTCTCGTAAGAACGAGGTCGGGGGTATCTCCCGCTCAGGGATGGATTCAAAATAACTGAGTTCTTTGAGTAGTCTGTGTGCAGTAGTGTACTCATCACAGTATTTGGGTACTTCATCAAGTATAGGCTCTGCATGCCGTTTGAGTACCGCCAGTTCGAATAACAGTGCAGAGTTGAACATCACATCCGCCTCCTCCTGGTATGGGTACACCCATCTCTCTTCTCCCCGTCTGACGCTGTCCAATCGTGCTATGGTCTCTCGGGCATTGTATCCACGGTATCGGTAGTCACGTATGATACGCCGCAAGAGCCGCACATCGGTGGTTGGTATCCAGTTGTGGTTATCAAGATTGACCGTAGTGAGCGAACTGACATATATCTTAAACTTGGCTGAATGGGGAATGTCTGGTGTCAGTTGTGGGTTGAGGGCATGTAACCCTTCGAGTATAACGATGTTGTCATCATGTAACTGTAGTGTGTTGCCACGATATTCACGTTTACCTGTCTCGAAGTTGTAGAACGGCAACTTGATGGTTTCTCCATCCAACAGTTCCTTCAGTTGTTGTTGAAAGAGTGGTATGTCAATAGCATGCACATCTTCGAAATCCCAATCGCCGTTGTTGTCACGCGGTGTGTCTTCCCGGTTGACGAAATAGTTATCCATAGAGATGACAACCGGTCGTATACCGTTCACCATGAGTTGTATGGTAAGACGTTTGGAGAAAGTGGTCTTGCCCGACGAACTGGGTCCTGAGATAAGGACGAACTTAGGTCTGCCCCCTTCACGATTGGCAATCATATCGGCTATCTGTCCTACCTTCTTCTCGTGTAGTGCTTCAGATAGTTTGATCATCTCAAAACTCTTTTGGTTTTTGCATGCTTTGTTGAACTCTCCAACGTTACCTATATGTAGTAGTTTGTTCCAACCCATATACTCTTTGAAGATATCAAACATCTTGTCTTGCACACACATATCTTCTAACCGTGTCGGCTGGTGTCGGCAAGGTATGCGCAGTAACATATCCTGGTGATAGGGTTCGACCTCAAAGATATTGATATATCCTGTGGAAGGCATGAGTGCCCCTGTATAATAGTCTATGTAGTCGTCCATTCGGTAGTATCGGCAATACGGGTTCCCCAATGTCTCAAACAAGTTCGCCTCTCCGTCTAATCTCTCACCGAACAGTCTTATGACCTCTTTTGTCTGTCGTTCCTCTGTCACGATAGGATGGTCTTCACGAATGAGTTTCCACATCTGTGCCTTGAGTTGGTTCACTAACTCAGGAGTGATAGGCATCTTCTCACCTTTCTGTCCACGTATAGTGCAGTAGTACCCTTTGCTGATAGGGTGCTCAATGCGCAGGTCGTAGTTAGGCCACAGTTCGTGTACGGATCGTGCCATGACCATACAGAGCGTGCGTACATAGCAACGCATGCCACTCTCACAACTCGCGTCGATGAACTCAATGTCTTTAGGTTTGTAAACAAGGAAGTTAAGGTTCTGTACCTTGTAGTTTACTCGTGCTGCAATCACCGGATAGGGTAATTGTAATCCCACAATCTTGTACACTTCAAGCAGGGATGTTCCACATGGGATGTGATAGTACTGCTTGACATTTTTGCAGTAAATAGTTATCTCGTTTTGCATGGGCATACTGTTCCTTCGCTTTTTTTCTTATTACCTCTATGTTTCCTAAGCAGAAGAAACCGCCCGCAAATTTAGTACATTTTCTGCATTCTTACAAAGCCGTCATGCAAATTGTGTTGCTTTTTCACAGTTACCGTACTGCACTTGCACACATGCACCCAAACATACCAGCGAAAGATACGTGTAGGAATGACTATGGTTTTCATAAGAACGGTGTCATATAGACAGGGAGGTATTGTATGGATGGGTCTTTGGAAATGTCCTTGGTATGCAGAATAAGTCCCTGTGCCACACGCCGTGAGTATTTCTGGATAAAAGCATCGAGAGATGGATGTGTCTTATACTCCGATGACTTTACTTCAATAGGTATCAATTTACTCCCTCGAGAGATGAGAAAATCTATCTCATAGTTATGCTTGGCGTCTTTGGGAAAGGTGTAGTAGAATAGTTTGTCGCCAATAGCACGAAGCATCTGTGCCACCAAGTTTTCGTACACGTACCCAAGATTGACGGACAGTTTATCACTTAGCAGTTTCTGATAGAGGATATTCTCCATGTAACTCTTATCCCAAAAGGCAAGAGTGACAAACAATCCCGTATCACATAAGAATATCTTGAATCGACTATAGTCAGCATTTAATGACAATCCCACACTTGGGTCGTTGGCATGATAAGACGTATAAATAGTCTTGCTACTCTCGAGTTGTTGCAACAACTCCATCATCTTATCGGTTGGCACTCCGTCAATGACAGAAGTGGGCGCATATCGAGAACTATTCTTACTCAATTGGCTCGGTATAGCCAAGAACAACCGAGATAGTTTTTGTGTAGGGTCTATCTTTATTAAATCATCGGCATAGAGTTCCAATATCTCACGCTTGATTATATCTACTTGTTGTAGATTATTGGTATCAATATATGCACACACTGCCTGCGGCATCCCCCCGATAAGCATATATAAGCGCAGTTCACGCATATTCTTCCGATGTCCGCCATCACCGACAGGTAACTTTTTGTTGTAGAACATACGCAAGATGTTCAGTGTGTTCGTCTTACCTGTCGCCCAAAGGAACTCCTCGAAGTCAAGCGGCAACATCTCTATTCGATGTTCCTCACTTGGGATTGTGATATCTTGGGTGTTTTGTCGAATACTAATGAGCGAACCCGTCTCAATATAGTCGTAGCGTTTATCTTCCACGAGATACTTGATGGCTTGGCGTGCAGTAGGACACCGCTGCACCTCATCAAAGACAATCACAGATTGACGTTCGAACAACTGCACACCAAAGTAATTTTGTAAGCGCAAGAACAATATATCCAAGTTATCGAGATGTTCAAAGTACTTCAACACCTCCTCGGGTACGAAGTTAAAGTCGATAATTAGACAACTGCGATATTCATGTTGCGCAAACTGCCGCACAATAGTCGATTTGCCGACACGGCGGGCACCCTCAATAAGCAATGCAGACCTGCCATTACTTTCCTGTTTCCATTGCAACATCTGATCGTAAATCTTACGTTTAAAAAGATATTCTGCCATAGTCTTTTATATTTCGCTGCAAAGATACTATAAACCACTGATATATGCAATAGTCGGAAACATATTTCTTCCATTCCCCGCATAGGAAATGACGTTTTTTCTTCCATTCCCCGCATAGGAAATGACGTTTTTTCTTCCATTCCCCATGTAGGAGATGACGTTTTTTCTTCCATTCCCCGCATGGAGAAACAATATACCAACCCCCGAAGGCGTAGTCTTATACTATGTCTTCGGGGATTGGGTTATTGGGTTACGGACGTCTGTCGTTTACCACTCTGCGCCTGCCATACCGGGCTTATAGTTCTGTGCCGAGGATAGTGTAGGTCTTATTGTTGCGGAGGATGAGTACTTGTCCGTTGCGGAGGACTTTTTGTATGGTGGATTGCGGGACTGTGATGTCCTCCACAGAGGTGGCATTAATAGTGAAAGTACTGCACGATGCAGTGGATATCACATTGTAGTTCTCGTCGGTTGCGACTATACACCATTCGTATTCGCCTGCCTCAGTGATGTTGCAAGTGGCAGCCGTGCCATTGACAAAACCGCTTGTAACCACTTGGTCTGTAGCGGTATGGGTAATGGTCACCAAGTAGTAGGGTGCAGTATCTTTTGCTGTCCACGAGAGATTGACATGGTTGCCATTGACCGTACTCTTCAGGTTCGTAGGCGTGTAGTCCTTGGTGGTGGGCTCATCATCGCCGTCACCATCGCCATCACCATCTCCACCACTGATAGCGGCTATCTGTATCTGCCGTGTTGCGGAGAGGTTGGTGCCGTCGGTTGTCGTAGCACAAACGGTGAGCGTGCCGCCCTTGTTGGGTGTATTCGCCGTCAGCAGTCCGTTGTCGTCTATCGAGGCGAGGTCTGCGCCGTCGGTTATCTCCCAACGCACGGTCCTGTAGGTGGCGTTGGTGGGGAATATCTCCGCATAGAGGAACAGAGATGTCTTGTCCGTAGTGGTAGCATACGCACCATTTGCCGACAGGATAGACAGCCGTTCTGCATAGACGATAGTGCGTGCTGCGGTGCTGTTCACCACATTCGATGTGCCCCGCAGTGTGGCTTGTGTGCGTTGTATGACACGACGGGCAGGCATATCGGCTGTACTGCCAACTATGTATTCTATTGCATAGTACGGTTTGCTGTCGTCCGGCGTGAGGTCGGTGTAGGAGGTATTGCTACTGCTGATTGTGGTGAGAAGAGTCAAGTTGTCAGCAGCCGTACCTCGCAGGATATTGTACGATACCACTTCCGCACCGATGTAGTTGTTCCAAAGCAGGTTCCATGTGTTGTCTTGTATGCCTCGATTGATGGTGAGGTGGAGTGTCTGGTGCGGTGTGCTCTGCGGTGTGAGTGTGCCATCGGGCAGTACACCCGCTATACAGTACCGCTCGGCTTTGGTAGAGGCGTTGGAAGTGTTGTCGGTATAGGTACCTGCAGACACGGCTACGGTAGCGAGTTCGGCAAAACGGTTGCGTTGGTTCGTTTCCTTATAAACACGGATGTCGGTAAGGTAAGCGTATGCAGCGGCATCCCATGCCAACACATTCTTTCCCTCTGCATTCGGGGTAACGATAGTCAGTTGCGGCAGTTGGTCTTGCTCAATGACCTGCATGCGCTGTTGCAGAGTCGTCTCGCAATCGCTGCTGTTGGTGAGTGTAAGTTGCAAGAAGAGGTCTTCGCTGCCTGCAGGTTTGTGCAATGTGAGGCTGTTGCCCTCTATGTCTATCACACCTGCGAAAGTGCTAATAGGCGCATAGTTGGCGTCGCCGTTATAGCGTGCAAGCCAAGTACAGGTAGCACCGGCAGGTAAATTCAGCGTCGTGGTGGCGTTGTTGATATAGTAGGTTGGCAGGGTGTAGTCGGAGGTGTATTCCTCGACATAGAGCATGCGCGTGGTCGTCTCTGCGTTGATAGTAAGACGGACGGTCTTGGTGCCTGCTGTCGTCCAATGTACCTGATAAGGACCGTAGCCGCTGCCGCTGTCGATGATACCGCCATCGAAGTCCCATTCGGGCGTAGCGGACTGCTGTGTACCCGTGTAGGTGAAAGTGGCTTGGTCGAAAAGACAGACGGAGGTAGGAGCCGTTATCTGACTAACGGAAGCCACATGGGTGGTAATGGTGTCGGAGAACAGACTCAGTTTGTTCTGCAGGTCAAGTGCTTGGATACTTATCTCGTAGTCGCCCACTGCTATCTCTGATTGCGGTATGAGGAAACGCGTAGCAGCAATATAGTGGTACTCCGGCATATAAGCCGCATTGGCATTGCCGGCGTTTTGCGGCGAGATAAGGTAAGCACCGTTGCCCGACTGCCCTGCCCGCTTCACGGATAAGTTGTAGCGCATCTGTGCGGCAGGCGTGTGGTCGTCTTGTGCGGCGTTCCACTCGATGAGCAGCCCCTCGTCGGTCTGTACGGCACGCAGTCCGGTAGGCGCAGACGGGCGTTGGTTGTCGATACCCGTGATAGTATAGAGGCAAGGGTTGGTCTGATAACCGTAACTATTAGTCCCCGCAACCACTAACGCCACGCCATTGGCGGCAAAGTCGCGTAGATAGGAATAGTCTATGGTTGTCTCTCTCGTCAGCAGGAAGCCTTGCTGTATAACGCCGCTCTCGCCCATGTAGTGGACATAAATGTTGTTGACATTCTCTCCCATCTTGGGATTGGGTTGCAGGGAGATGATATCGACATAGCCATTGTTGTCGAGGTCGGCAAATTGGTATATATTCGAGAAACCGAATTTCTTCGTGTACGCAGGTAAGTCGCCCTGCGGCAATAGGTCGGGCGCAGAGAAAGATTGGTTTTGGTTGTTCCAAAGGATATACGGTGCGCCATCGGCATAGCGGCAAGCAAAGATGTCGTAGTAGCCATCGTTATTGAAGTCGATGAGTTGCGCATTCTGCATATCGTTGTAAGCCGCTGTTGCAGGACTGGCTATCTCTTGTGCAAAAGGAATGAAAACTTGCTCGAAGGTAAAGTTGCCTTTGTTTAGGAAGACAACCATTCCTTTATAGGCAGTCTTATAGGTGCTGACATTGTCGTTGGCATATAGACCTGCAATATCAATAAAGCCATCGTGGTCAAAGTCAATGTAGAAAGTTTGAGTATAATTTCCTAATAAGACTTCGTTGAAGCGACGGCGGTCGTCATCGGTCTGTATGTTATATTGCTTCTCCTGACGGACAAAACTCTCGCCATCGTAGGACAGGAAATAGAGATTCCCGATACCATCTGTCGAGGTGTATTCAATCATAGGTATATCATAGTATCCGTTGTGGTTGTAGTCCACCTTGAGGTAGTCGTAAATATCCATATTGCCATTCAACGAGTACTTTTTGATATTGTCGTCGGTCTTCTTGCCCGTGAGGTTGTTGGTGCCGTTATGCGGCAGATAATAGCCCAACTCATAGTATCCGGTAGATGCCACCATGAGGTCTGCCGCCCCATTGTGTGTCCAGTCAAACCAGAAGCAGTAAGGGATTGCGAGACCCGTGTTCCATATACCGCCGGCTTTGGTGAAGGCATAGTTCGCGTCCCCCTTATACACTACATTATCGGCGGAAGATGTAATATCGAGATAACCATCGAAGTTGTAGTCGTTCATTTCATAGCCGTCATATTGACCAGACAGCAAATTGTAGTGGTCGCTTGTCAGTTCGATGGCATCGTCTGTGCCATTCGGCATAACGGTAACGGTCTGTGTGGCTTGTGCGGTGCGTCCGTCGGGAGCCGTAAGGGTATGTGTGATTGTTTTGTCGCCTGCCGCAGAGAAGGTTATCTGCACGGTGCTGTTGCCGGTGGCGGTGCATACGCCATCCTGTGCCGTCCATTGATGGGTGTAGCCCTCGCCTGTAGGCGTGAAAGTAGCAGTGAGTGTCTTGCCCTTACCTATGGTTGTGCTGCCGAGCGTAAAACTGACGGGCAATGCCGTATGTTCGACAGTAGCCTCTTCGCTCCAAGCCGAGCCGAGATGTTGTGCATCGATGGCTTGTACCGCCACATAGATAGTACCGGCAGGATAAGAAGACAGGTCAAGGGTATAGGTATGGTATTTGCCCATATTCCCGTCCAAATAGTTGCGCCGCGAGCCGTCGACATTGGCGTGTGCGTGCAGGATATCTTGTTTGCCCGTGGCAGTGCCTACCCGTAGCGCATAGGTAAGGTCTGCCGTTGCCGTCTGTGCATCGGCACCATTGCCCCAACTGATAGTCAGTATGCCGTCGCTGTAGGACAGTTCCGGTTTGGCAGGGGCTGTGGGTGCTGTATTGGCAGTGGCAACAGGCTTATGGATAATGAGCGGGTTGTCGTTACCGGATACACCATTCACCCATATCTCCATAATACCATCGTTATCGAGGTCTTCGGCATTGATACGGACGCTGCCCAAATCGCCCCAAGATTTGCCCAGCGTATAGAGTAGTTGCGGTTCGGCAAAGGTCATGTCGGCTTTCCCTTGCAGCCAAACGATGTCGGGTGTGCCTTCGCTTAAACTGCAATCGCCTTTATAGCAACTATACTCTCCGCGGAAAGCAAGCAAGTCGTAGTAGCCGTCGCCGTTGATGTCTTGGCAGTTGGAGAAATAGAGTTTGTTGTCTCCATAGTCCTGCTCCTCAAGTTGCGTGAAGTTGCCTTTTCCGTCGTTGCGGAAGAACATGGTGTAGGCGTAGCCTGTGCTGTTGCGTGGCGCGGAGAAAGTAACAAGGATATCCACATCGCCATCGTGGTCGAAGTCGTAGCAGTAGATGTCGTCGTCCACTTGAATATTCTCATAGAGTGTAGTAACCTTGAACTCGCCATTCCCCTGATAGATAGCAGTCTGCAGTTTTGCACCCGGGAAGACGAAGTCTTGTATGCCGTCGCCATTGAAGTCCGCCGTGAAGACTGCGCCGTTGGTGGCAGTATATATCCACTTGCCGTCGCCCATGTTGTAATAAATGATTCCGTTTGCCTCGTCGATAAGATCCATCAGTCCGTCGGCATTGAGGTCCAGCACTTTGGTGGGAGCATAGACTTTCTGCCCGATACCTTGCGTTTGTTGTACGGCGGGGCTGTGCCGCTGCGGTGCGCGTGCTAAGGAAGCGCCACTGAAAGTAGCCCCTGTATTCGGCACTGTGGCACCGATAAGTCCGTTCCAATCTTGCACGGAGGTCGAACCCCATGCGTTAGGGTCAAACTGCGCCTCGTATTCCTCTTTGGTCATGAGTTGCATGGCTTGCTCTACGAAAGAGCCATCGGCTTGGCGGAGATTGATAAAGAGATTCGGATTGGCACCATTGGAACTCAATCGGATATAGTCAATCCGCCCGTCACAGTTGATATCCATGTTCGTAGCACTGATGCGTTTGCTTTGCTGTGTGAAAGTACCGTCTGCCTGAGAGAGCGCAATGCTTGCGTATTGATTCTGTGCATTGTTGGTGGCTACGAAATCCATGATGCCATCGCCATTGATATCCTCTATGTAGTTTACTTTGTAATACTGTTGATAAACTCCGGTTCCCCAGTCAAAATGTTCGGTTGCCACAAAATGGTCGGCGTAGTTGGAGGTTGTATAGAATTTGCTATCATAGGATTCGATATACGCAGCCTCCTTGTATCCGTCGCCGTCGAAGTCATAGAAATTGGTGGCAACGGGCAAGTTGGGATTCATTGTAGTTTGTGTCGCTCCGCCCGGTGTGGTGCTGCTGCCTGCACAAGTAGCGGATACAGAGAAGTCTTTTATCTCCCAATAGTAAGCATGCGTCTTATCGTTGGGGTCCGAGATGTAGTGGAAAGCGAAACGCACACTATCCGTCAGCAGAGAAGCCGGAATAGACACCTCCACTTTCTTATACTCGGATAGACCATACGCAGAGATGGGCAGTTCTGTCCAAGGGCTTTCTGCAAATGTGGCATTGCCTTGTGTCCATGCCGTAATAAAACTTGGTTCTACGGTTGTTGCGAGCAGTTTGACAAACTGCCCCACATCGGTGGTATCCGTGGCTTTATAGAGTTGATGGTAGAAGGTGAGTGTGGCGGACTCATAGCCTGCTAATGCAAAGGCGGGCGAGATGAGCCAGTCGCTCTCGCTATCGCTACTTTTGTAGCCATTGATAACCGCACCGTAAGAATTCGCCGTCCAACGATAGTAATCGCCTTTCTCGCTAAAGATAGTGAAATCGCCCTCAGTGCCATCCGTAAAGGCACGCGTGTAAAGGAGGGGTGAACAGTCGTCTTGTGCGTGAACGACCGTTGCCATGTTGCATACCATGCAAATGGAGAGGAGTGTAAGAGTACAAAACTTTTTCATAAGGGTATGGATTTTATGGGTTTATCGAAATAACTTGCGCTTAATTTGCACTTAACTTATGCTTAACTTGTGCAAAGGTACAACTTTTTTTCGGAATTTGCAAACATCATGCACTTTTTTTTCTGCTCATTGGGACATAAGATACAGAAAAGTGCCAGCCGCGGGGCGGCCGGCACTTGGTGAGAGATCGATTGTTATGCAAAGTTACTTGATAACCTTAGCCGAGAGTGTGCCGCTCTTGACGATATACGCCCCATTGCTCCAAGCCGCAGCAGACAAAGTATTCAAGCCTGCATGGCCTGCCACCTCGGCTATGCACTGACCGGTGAGGTCATATACGCATATCGTGCCTGCCTCAGCAAGATAGACTTGCAAGTAGTCCACTACCGGGTTCGGATAAACCACCAAACTATTCTCTTCCGTTTCGTCGAGCGAGGTCGTTGCATCGGATACCACGACATGAAGCGTAGTCTCGGCGGACTTCATATAGAGGTCGGCCTTATTATAGCGACCCGTCTGCAGCAGCGTGAGGTCAGCCGTACCCACCTTGTCCGCGGCAAAGGACAGCGTCAGGTCGTCGCCATCAATAGTAGCCGTAACCAAATCGGGATTGGTATTTGCCTTGACCGACTTGGCGAAGGTAACATTACTGTTAGCAGGCGTTTTCCATGTGAAGACATCCTTGAGCGACAGCACCTTGTCGTCGGCATTCTTGGCGACCAAGACATCTGCCATCGGGTGAGCATAGATGGTATAAACCGCCGGACGGAAGGTGATGGTATAAGCCTCATACTCCACCGAAGCCCCGTAGGCATCGATAGCCTCCGCATAGATATGTACGACAGAGTCTTCGCCTATCTTGTTGATCAAAGATGTCGGAAACTTGTAGGAGAACTTCGCTCCGCTCGCATAAGAGAGGGTCGGCGTAAGCCAATCGGCATAGCGTGCCCAGTTCTTGAGATAGACATTGTCGATATTGTTCTCCGTATCCGAGAAAGAAGACTTGAATATCGTTACGCCAGAAGAATAGGTGTTGTATTCGTTGACAGCAACTATTTTCGTCGTCAGCGTGGATTTGCGTTGCGGAGCATTGTTACGCGCCAACTTGGCACCCATTGCCATCGCCTCCGGACTGGCTCCTACCCCCGTGAACGAGCCTGCTGCCGAGAAGTCGGCATTGTAAATGCGTCCTTCGCCATTGCCACTCCACGAGCCATAGGCTACATAGTACAGACCGGTCTCGGTATCGTGCGTGCTACCCATTGGCGAAAGCCCTGCAGTGGGAGTGGTCATCACGGCGGTTGTGGAAGTTTCGCCCGTTTGGGTGTTGTATGCAACAAACGCCGTTTCGGTTGCCAAAAGGATTGAGTCGCCCGTCATGGGATCGATAGCCGCAGGAGCGGAGTTGAACGAGGACGGCAGATTGGTTTCCGTCTCGGTGAAGGTGTTGGTCTTGGTGTCGAAGTCAAGGACTGCCGATTGGACGGCGTAGTTGTCGCGACGGACGGCGTAGATGATGTCGCCCTTCGGCAGGAGTTGGCTGACATTAAGCCCTGCTTCGCCCAGCGTAACCTCCTCGGTGAGCGTGAGCGTCATCAGGTCGATAATCGCCATACTGCTCGTAGTGCCTGCATAGCCGCCGTTAATCATGATATAGGCTTTACTATCAACAATGGCGAGGTCGGTGGCTTGGTCGGATACGGCAATCTTACGCACGAGGGAAAGGTCGGTCTTGTTGTAGACACGCACATTGTATCCGTCCTCCGGCGCATAACTGCTATTCTGACGCGTAACCAACAGCCAGTTCTTATACACCGCCATCTTGTTGTTCAGACCATAACCTGACTTGCCCAAGCCATCGTCCCATTGCGTGGTGTCCTGGCAATAGCGCAACGCTACCTGCTCGTCTGACGAGGTATTGAAACGGGCGATATAGTTGTCGGCTGCCACATAGGCGTAGGCACCATCGATAACCATATCCTGCACCGAAGTGGCATTGACCGTACCGACAGAAGAGGTCTGCTTGCTTTCTGTATCGTACGCCAGCAGTTCCGTAGGCTGCGAGCCGCCAAACGCACCGCCATTGACAAAGAACAGACGCTTGTTTTGCGGCAAGATATCGCCCTGATAGTAACAGAAGGGCAACTCGATGGTGAAATCCTTGTTGAATGCCTGCAACTCGAACACTACCGTATCGGTTCCGAAGTCATCTTTCGTAAATTCAACATAGAGTATTTCATCATCCCATTCTATCTCGGCTTTTGTTCCCTTATGGGTATAGGATTTGAGTTTGATGACGGCACCATTGGCATCGAAGAGGTCGGATAGTTCATACTCTTCCTCCGGGGTCTTGTAGTCGAGCATAACGGGGTTGTTTTTCACCGTGATAGTCGGCTCCTTGACAATGACAAGGATAGAGTCGTAGAGCGCAGGATTGGTGTTGGAATAGGCATAGAGCATCGTGCGCCCTGCTTGGTCGGCATGGAAAAGTCCGTTTTGGATCGTACCCACCGCAGGGTTGGAAGTGGTCCATGTGTAGGTATCGTAGGAGTAGCGGTTCGCTTTTAGCGTATTGATATACTCACTGATATTATCCACACTCTGCGCTGTGATATAGGTATATTCGCCCACATAGAGCGAAGTACTGTCGTTGGAAGCAGTGGATGCATTGCCCTCCATCTCGAGCACCACGCCGGTCAGTTCGACCACACGCAGGCGCACGGAATCGCGTGCCACGACGATGGTATCATTGGCACCGCAGGAAGCCAACTGCGTAAAGCGCACATAGACCTGCCCGCCGTGGGTCGGCGTGAACTTACCCGTTTGGTCAATCGTACCACAAGAGTCGTTGGACAGACTCCACTGGGGCGTACCCTCGTTGCAAGGACGTCCATTCTTGAATAGCAAGCCCTCGTACTGAATAGGTTGCCCTACTACGGCTTTGAGTTGCGGAATACCGATATAGTGCGCATAGTAGTTGCGATGGGTATAGGTTGAGTCGGGCGTAACACGCTGTGCCCAAGTGACCTCCGTGGAGATTTCGCCGAGCCAACCGCAGTCTTGGTTGAGGGAGGTATATATCTTCACCCATTTGACCGTATCGATAGGGACATAGTTGCCGTCCTTATCGACTGCCCAATCAAGGTCGAAACCGTCGCCGCCTTTCGCCATTGTGGTCGTATAGGGATTATGCACCTCGCCTTGAATGGCTCCCTTGTTGTCGCAATAGCCAAAGAGTTGGGCACGATAGTTCTCAATATAACTGGGCGTACTGAGGTCGCTACACCCCTTGATAAGGTTGCCCGTGTAGGTAATGGAGTCGTAATGGTTGTTGGGACTGCTGAAAGCATAATCGCCCGGGAAATAGGACTGTTGGTGGAATTGGTTCGTACGCATTGCCCCTGCCGTTCCATCATCACAACGATAGAACATCGTGTGCCGCCCGTTGTAGTGGGGGTTGTAGTAAGTCATCGAGACATTCTTTTTGGTGGTCGAGAGGTAGTAGTCCGAGCCGGCAAGTTCGTACCATGTATCGTCTGGCAGACCGTTGTGGTTCTCGTCTTTCATGACCATCACCGCACCCGGCTCTGTCCATACACCCTGAATATCCGCCGTGAAAGAGTTACCGTGGATCGTAAAATCCACACCATAGGGGTTGTGCGGGTCGTTGACAATCGGCTTGGCGAACTCCAAGATGATATAGCCGCCAAAGCCGCCTAACGAAACGCATGTACCATTCTTCCCTATGCAATAGGTAGTACCCGGTTGGGCAAAGTTCGTCCCCACAAACTGCCCCGGGGCAGGGAGGAATTCAATCATTTTGGTAGCGTAGGTGCTGTCCACTGCGGCAACTGCCTCGGTGTTGGCATGGGCTACCATCGGCAGAGTTGCCCCAAAAGCGAGCAACGTGCCGACAAGCGTAAATTTACTTTTCATATTGTTAAATATATCTTATAAGTTGTTTTCAGACATACAAAAGTCAGGTCTCGGGCAGGATAGTCATGGCAGAAGAACCCGCCCATAGACCTGACTTTGTGAAGGATACGCCTACTGCTTGATGAAACGGAATACTACCGATTGAACATGCAGCAGGTAGGTGCCTTGCGGCAGTGCGCTGACATCGAGCGTTGCTTCCGACGCTGCAAGCGTGGTGCAAAGCATCAATTGCCCTTGCAGGTTGAAGATACGCACCTGAGCAGCGGCTGCGCCCTCGATATGTAATGTCTCACGCGTCAGGGTCGGGAAGACGCGGATAGCGGTTGCCTCCGACGGGCGGCAGTCGGTCGGGATAGCGTCCACCCACTCGTAGGCTCCGATGGTAGGCACAGCCGCACGCGCACGCCCCGTGATGTCGGTGGTGATGAAATCCAACGCCTTGGCACTGACCAAGTTGCCCTTGTCCTTCGGACGAAGCACATCGTCGGACGCAAAAGTAACCACCTCGCTGATGTCGTTGGTGCTGCCTATGGCCGTGCGCCATTCGGCGATGTCGGAGTACTCGGTGCTGCCTATCTTACCGAACTGACCGCCTTCGGAATAGAGCAGGTTGTTGTCGAAAGCCGTGATATAATTCTTGCTTGATGTCCATACCGCGTCCGACTTGCTGCTATAGAAGAGGTTGTTGAAGATTTGCAGATTCGTGCCTGATCTCTGAACAAACAGGGCGTAGGTGTTGTCGCCTGTGGTGCGCACGGTGTTGTTTGCGAGAACTACATTCGTCTGCGCCTTGTTGATGTAGATACCATAGGAAGCACTTTCGGCACTGTCGTGGAGGTCTATCACATTGTTGTAGATGTGTGCCGGTGCTGCTTCGGTGGCCGTGATGTCGCGCAGATAAAGACCGTGGCAGACATTGGTTGTGCAATTCACATAGATGTAGTTATTGCTGATTTGTGCGCCGGTGGATAGCCGCAAATCGACCGCCCATGTACTCTTATCGCCTTCCAAAGTCTTGCGGACGGTGTTTCCATCCACCACGGCATCGGCTTCACCCAATGAAACGAGTATCGCCTGTGCACCCTGACGCTCAAAGGTGTTGCCGATGATATGTGCGCCTATCTGCTTCGTAGTCCAGTTGCCGTTTACTGTTACGCCTGTATAGCCGCCTTTGAGCAGCGAATTGCTGAGGGTGAAGTAGTTGTTGAGTGTGGTTGCGTCCTTTGCATTGGCATATACCAACCGCATAGCGGTACCCGTTGTGTTTTCGGCGCGATAGATATAGCAGTTGTCGATGGTAATATGCTCGGACTTGTTGTCCACAAGCACAACGGTGTGGTAACTTTCATTGCCAGTGGTTAGCGTCAGGTCGCTGAGCGTGATGTAGTCTGCACCGTGGATGGTGAAGACACCCTGCGTCTCGTCGCCAGCCGAAGACGACTGCGCCACATATTTGTCGTAGGTAATCACCACATCTTCGCGGTTGCCCGTGAGCGAGCGTAAAGTAACGCTGTGGTCGGCTGAGGTGCCGCTCACTTCGGGCATGGTAACTTTCTCGGTGTAGGTACCCGGTTCGATGAGGAAGGTTACCGCACTCTCGATGCCGTATTGCAGGGCATCAACGGCGGCTTGTAGGGTGGCGAAGTCCGCCTCGGTGCTTGCTCCTACGCGGTAAGTGCCGTGCAGTCCGCCAATGACTTTGAACGAAGCCGTAACCTCTTTTTTCGGTTGCGTAGCCGCTCCGTTCACCGACACGGTCTTGAGCGTGGCAGTGGCGGTGCTGTTCTCTGCGGTCTCGGCGGGGATATCCAATGTAATCCAGTAGTAGTGCGTACCGCGCTCGCTGATGGCATCGGCTGCCGTTACCGGATGGGTAGTGCCAAAGGAAGGGAGTGTGCCTGTCTTGTAGATTTTCACGGCGTCGGTACCAAAGGTGTTTTCGACCACAAAGTTGTCAATCGACAGCGGAGTGCGGTCGCCCGACACATGCATAGCCGCGCAAAGCACCTTCACATCCGTACTGCCGCGCAGAACCACATCGCCCGACACATCGCTCACCACGACGGAGTCCAGCGTGAGGGGTTGCAACGCGTGGCAGGTAACCTCTATCTCCCAACCGTCGGTCGCGATAGAGCCTTTGCTCTGGAAGTTCACCGTAAGGGCACCACTATCGTCGCTTGAGATGATGACCATTTTGTCAATATCTTTGGTGTAATAACTCAGACTGACATCGGCTTGGTCTTTGGTTTCGTTGCCATAGTAGATGTAGAAGTAGTCGGCACCCGTTATCGCCCATTTGTTCACTTTCAGTTGAATGGCGGTATTCTCCACCGTCGGAACGAAGGTTACCGTGCCGCTTGTGCCGACGGTTATCTGGTCGTCTTGCCCGCCGTCGTCGTAGAAGAGCAGCGTGTTCTCATCTACATTCACGGTGTTCGTGCCGGTTTGCAGCAGATAGATATTGCTTACGGTGCGTCCGTGGTCGGGCAGTGTGGCCGTTAGCGCGTTACCGCCTGCCGTTATCTGCAGGCTCTCCAATTTCACAACGGTGTTGAATACGGCAGTCTCCTTCACATTCACCGCCAAGGTCATGGCATTGGTACCTTCGACCAAGGTGAGGTTGGGCGTGAGGGTCAGTTCGGTAGTACCCGCCGTTACTTCGGCTTGGGCGATCACTTGGTCGTCCTGCAACAGCACCACCGAGTCGAGGGCGGCGGCACAAGCACTGTTCAGCGTTACCTTTACGCTGTTCACCGCGAGGGGTGTCAGTGTGCCTTCGGTGGTGATTGCGACATCGATGAGCGCAGCATGTTTCTGGTTGCGCACCACGGCTTTGGTCGAGGCTACTTGCAACTCCGTGGTCTTCACCGTCATAGCGACGGGCGTGTACTCATTCACGGTGGCGTGCCAGCCCTTCTCGGTGTAGTACGACTGGTCTGTGTTGGCATTGAAAACCACAGTGATAGCACCGTCCTCCGAGGTGGAGCGTATCTTGCCCGGACCTACCTTGCAGTTGGTAGCGTCAGCCTTCCACAGCAGTTCGCCCGAAGTGCCTGCGCCCGCGTAAATCTTGTAGTCGGCGCGTATCCCATAATAGGAAGACGACGAGTAATAGACTGCAAAGTCGGCAAAAGTCATTTCGATGATATTGCCTGCGGTAGTCGGCACAAAGGTAGTGATTTGGTCGCCCTTTTCGTATTTGTAGTCGCTGCTGTATGCGCTCGTCACGGTGTGCGTGTAGGTCCATTGGTCGTACACGCCGATGGTCTTTGTACCAATCACCGAGTGCCATACATTGGCAACGGTCAGCGCACCTTCGGGGGTGGTAAAGTCGGTATATTCCGTTTCATCGCCGAATACGGCTTTGGTGCATTGGGCGTCCACCTTGCTGTCGTTCCGTGCAGTGGCGGCTATGTCGTAGGCAAGGTGCAGGTAGTTGTCCCCCTCGCGCAGGGTAATGCCATCATCGGTAGTGATAGTGATTTCATCGCCGTTCACCGTCGCCTCGCCCACTTTGGTGCCGGTGGCAAAGGTGCTGCTTGCGCCCGTGTAGTAGAGCGTGGCCTTGCCTATTTGTGCGGCGGTTCCGTTGGCGTTGAAGGTCATGGTTTTCAGTACTTTCGCCGGCTCGGTGTTCTCGGTTGTCAAGTCAATGGTCAGCATCGGCACATCGGTCGTAGTGGCAGCCACGCTCGCGTTGCTCGCGCGCACCACGCTGCTGCCCGTGATGGTCATTGCCACCGGTTCAAACTCGCTTGCCACACCCTCGAAGCCGTTGCCTTGGTAGTAACTCGACGGCGTCAGGCTCTTTAGGTAGAGGGTCAGTGCGCCGTTGGAAGCGGTACTTTTCAGCACGACATCGGCAGGTTTGTCCTTCTCGGCAGTGTACAAGACTTCGTTGCTCGTTGCATCGCCGTTGTAGATTTTCAGTACATCCTGATTGCCTACGCTCACCGCCGAGGAGAGGTAGAAGATATTGATATTCTTCAAATCGAGTTGCACTTTCTTGCCTTCGGTAGCGGGCAAGAAGGTAACCCACCCTTCAAAGTTATTGCTGATTTTCCCTTCCACGCCGCCATCGTCATAGAACTTGATATTTCTATCGACCTTCACCGTCAGTTTCTGCCCGTTTACCATTAGGATGAGGGGTTGCACGGTGAGCGTGGTGGGTGTCGTGGTGGTAAGTGTGGTGTAGCCGCCGGCGGTGGCGATGCCCGTGAGGGTGAGTGTGGCTTGTGCGTCTATGGCAGCCGTACCCAGCACATCGCCGCCAATGCAGTAGCGATTCTCGCCCGCGCCGAGGGGTTGGGGCTTGGTGAGCGTAAGGGTATAGGTGCCGTCAATCTCACTGACGGTGCCTCCCAACTCGGTGAGGGTCGTTGTGCGCTCGGCATTGCCTGCATACAGTTTCAGGGTCGTAGGGTCAAACACCGTGCCGCCCGTCTGTGATAGTGTGAAACTAACGCTCTTCAGCGCATCGGGGTTAACAAAACCCTCGGTGGTGATGTTTACCGCTCCCAAACTGATGCTTTGTTTGCCTGCCCAAATATCGTCCTTCACCTCGGTGTAGTCGGTAGTCGCCGCGCTGATGGTCATATCCTTCACCTCAATGGCGCGTACGATGGCTTTCCAACCTGTACTTTTCTTTGCATATTTGAATACGAAACAGCAACTTAAAGCCCCCGTTGCATCGGTGGATGTGTAGGTGAGATTGGAATAGGTGCCGTCCAACCCCGCCAAGCGATTATCCGTAATTGACGAAAATGAGTCTGATACGCCACTCGCTGTGGTTGGATATTCTACTTTTGTAGTATCGAACACACCATTGTAAACATATAGTTTAGCGGGGTAAGATGAACCATCGTTTTTTACATCTACTTCTTCAAATACAATTTGAATGGCGTAATTCTCTTGCGCGGGTTTGAAGATTGTAGTCGCAAACGAGTTGTTCGAACTACTTGAGGCAATATAGTCCGTGCCTTTGTAGTCGTAGTAGGTGACGGGGTTGTCTTTGTCCACCGTTACGACCTGTTTACCGAACTGCGGCATGAGCAGCACATCGTTTGCCCATACGCTGCATGGGATGAGGGTCATCAGACCCAGCAATCCGCATAGAAAGGATTTCTTTTTCATCTTGTTTTGATATTAGTTGTTATTGTTGTCGTCGTTGTTTGCGCAGGTGGTGTTGTCTGCGTAGGGTAGCGTTGGGGCTAACCCTCATATACAAAAAAGCCGTTTGGCGGATGTCAAACGGCGTATCGAATAAGCACTTGCAACGCTGCCCTCGTGGGGGTGCGTGGTTGTTGTTGTCGTTGCTCTTACCTCGAAAGCATGTTTGACACCTGATATAGGCAGGTCTTCTGACTTGTTTTTCTCGATTGCGTCTTCCCAACAGAGTTGTAATTATCTGTCAGTGACTTGTCGTGCAACCGAGAGAGGCAGTTCTTACATTCTTGAGAATGCTCATCCTCAGTAAACTCACAGCAGCGGGACTGTTCGGGATTTGCACCCGATTCCCTTTTAACATCCGACAGAGCAGTAACATTTTCGCTTACCCTCATCTCGGATGACCTATCCAGTTTATACAAAATGTATTCTGCACTTGTGTGCAGGCTTTTGCTCCCAAAAGCACCGCAAAGGTACTACAATCACATTATATGTACAACATGTTGTCAACAAAAAACTTCTACCTTAGTTATTTCTATAGAATATCAGTACTTTACCTTGCTCATAAACATTAGGGATTTAGTACTAAGTGGGGCTGTATCACCTGTTATGAAAAAGGATAATCTAAGAATTATTTTACGTGGAGAGGACAAAAGATTTGTATCATTCAGAACAAAGTAGTACCTTTGCTTGATTTTTTGTTTATTACCTTAATAGCGCATTAACTTTACATTGTTATGAATACCTTGCAAGATATCACGGCAGTTAAGTTGCTACAACTCAAAGCCATCAAGTTTCAACCACTTAATCCTTTCGTATGGGCAAATGGTTGGCGTGCTCCTCTCTATTGTGATGACCGGAAGGTACTCTCTTACCCCAAAATGCGTGACTTTATCCGTATTGAGCTGGCTCGTATGGTAGCGGAGATTTATCCGGATGTAGATGTGATTGCCGGAGTAGCCACTAATGCTATTGCACATGGTGTGTTGGTGGCGGAGCAACTCAGTTTACCTTTTGTGTATGTTCATCCCACCCCTAAAGATCACGGGTTGGAGAATCAGATAGAGGGAGACCTGAGGCCCCGTCAGAGTGTGGTTATCATAGAAAATCAGGTTAATGTAGGTGTCAACTGCCTCAAGGTTATTGAGGCTATCCGTAACAACGGATGCAAAGTAATGGGTATTGTTACTATATTTGATTATGGTTTTCCCGCTACACGTAAGAAATTCGAGAGAGAGGACGTGCCTCTGACATCTCTGACAGACCTAACAACCACTCTTAAGTATGCGGCAGAGATGGATATTATCAATAAAGACCAATACAAAGCCTTACAATCATGGCAGCGGCATCCCTCTAAATGGGAGAAATAACTATGGCAGAAGCAAAATACGAGAGCAAAACAGGACGGATAGCTGCGCCCGATTGCGCAATATACAGTGTTCTGAGTAACTTGGAGAATCTCAACCATGTACGTGATTTGATACCGCAAGATAAGGTCAAGGAGATAGAGATAGCCTCCGACTACATCAAGATGGCTGTGGATGGTTTGGCACAGAAGATAGTGATCCGTATTGTCGAGAAAGAAGAGTACAAGACCATCAAGTTTGGAGCAGAGAATATACCTATTGCCGTCAATGCATGGATCCAACTCAAACAGGTTGCAGACAATGATACTCGCATGCGTATCACGTTGCATGCGGATATACCGATGATGTTTCAGCTTATGCTTGACAAGAAGATGCAGCAAGGGTTAGACCAAGCCGTTGATATGCTATGTCAGTTACCCTATACCCATTGGAATTGATATGAGAAACAAACGCAAAAGACTACGCATCCATCGTGAGGGGAGGAATTTCATCTTCATCTTGACGTTGCTTATCTTTGTCTTCAATATCCTTGTGTTTCTCTTTGTGCCGCATTGGGCATTTGCCATTACTGTTATACTCACAGCCATGTTGTTGATGTTCGTTACCTATTTCTTCCGCAACCCTGTACGAGCATTAGAAGTGGACGACCCGAATTTCATTATTGCACCCGCCGACGGGCATGTGGTAGTTGTAGAGCCCACTATAGAGCATGAGTATTTTCACGAGCAGCGACTACAAGTCAGCATCTTTATGTCTCCGTTCAATGTGCACGCCAACTGGTATCCCATAGAGGGTACTATTCTTGTTTCCGAGCATCAGAAAGGTCGTCACAAGGGGGCATGGTTACCGAAGTCAAGCACAGAGAACGAGCGTTCTTTAGTTGTCATAGAGACACCTAATAAGGTGCAGATTGCGGTGCGTCAGATAGCGGGAGCGATGGCGCGACGTATAGTCACATACGCCAAGCCCGGTAAACAATCGCATCGTAATGAGCATTTGGGTTTCATTAAGTTCGGGTCACGGGTAGATATGTACCTGCCGATGAACACGGAGATGTTTATTGCTGTAGGGGAGTTGGTACGTGGTAACGAGACTATCATAGGACGGTTAAACGATTAAACAGATACTACTATGGATAAATTTGAAGAACTCTTTGCACAGTATAATTGTGCACTCAACGACGAGGCTGTCAAGGCGGCTACGGCAGAGATACTGAACGCACATTTCGCCGAGAACAACAACTGCGAGGTGTGGAAACAATGTCTTCATCAGATAGACCTGACGACGCTCAATGGTGACGACACCACCGCCAAGGTGGCTACTATGGCTCAGAAAGTCAATGACTTTCACAATCACTTCCCCGACATACCTAACGTGGCAGCACTGTGTGTCTATCCCGCTTTGGTGGAGGTCGCGCACGACACTCTGACAGAGCCTGTCGGCATTGCTGCCGTGGCTGCAGGGTTCCCCGCTTCGCAGACGTTTATCGAGATAAAAGTGGCAGAGGCAGCCATGGCTGTGGCGGCTGGTGCAACGGAGATAGACATCGTGATATCGATTGGCAAGTTCTTGGAGGGCAAGTATCAGGAGGTGTTCGACGAGATATCCGAGATAAAGGCAGCGGTGCGTTCTGCGCACCTAAAGGTGATATTGGAGACGGGTGCACTGAAGACCGCAGAGAACATCTACAAGGCGTCTATCTTGTCAATGGCGGCGGGGGCTGACTTCATCAAGACTTCAACGGGAAAGATTGCCGTCAATGCCACACCGGAAGCCACGTACGTGATGTGCCACGCTATCAAAGACTGGTACGAGAAGACGGGCGAGAAAGTGTCGTTCAAGCCTGCGGGAGGTGTCAGCACCACCGAAGAAGCAGTGCAGCACTACACGTTGGTGAAAGAGATAGCAGGTGAGGGTTGGCTAAATAATCAGTCGTTCAGGTTCGGTGCAAGTCGTTTGGCGAATAACCTACTGACGAGTATTATGGGTACAGAAACAAAATACTTCTAATGAATAAGGTAGTAGAGAAACATTTTTTCTCGGACAATGTAGCGGGGCTTGTTATAGAGGCTCCGCTTATTGCACGTAACCGTCGTGCAGGACACTTCGTCATCGTGCGTGTGGATGAGCATTCGGAGCGTATGCCGCTGACTATTGCTGATGCTGATATCGAGAATGGGACTATCACACTTGTCGTGCAACGTGTGGGTGTCAGTAGTGCCAAACTGATAGCACTGAATGTGGGTGATGAGGTGGCAGATATAGTAGGTCCGTTGGGTAAGGCCACGGATATACAGAACTTCGGCACGGTCGTATGTGCCTGTGGTGGTGTGGGTGCGGCACCGATGCTGCCTATCGCACAAGCACTGAAGAAAGCGGGCAACCGAGTCATCACCGTCCTTGCTGCTCGCACGGAGGGGTTACTGCTGCTACGAGAACCGTTAGCAGCCACATCCGATGAACTCATCATCATGACCGATGACGGTTCCACAGGACAGAAAGGTGTGGTGACGGCAGGTATCGAACAAGTCGTCAGCCGCGAGCATGTGGACAAGTGCATTACCATCGGTCCGGCTATCATGATGAAGTTCGTGGCTCTCACCACCGCCAAATATAACATCCCCACCGATGCCAGTCTGAATACCATCATGGTTGACGGCACAGGAATGTGCGGTGCTTGCCGTGTGACGGTAGGCGGTAAGATGCGTTTTGTATGCGTGGACGGACCTGAGTTCGATGCCCATCAGGTGGACTTTGACGAGATGCTGTCCCGTTCGCGGTCGTATAAGCCCGAAGAGATGGCAGCCTACGAGGCATACCAACATCAGGCAGACCGGTTGGATGACAGCCGTGATGCAGAATGGCGCAAGACTCTCCGTGCGAGTATGAAAGCCAAAGAACGCACTGATATCCCACGTGTGAAGATGAATGAGTTAGCCCCTGAGGTGCGGGTCACCAGTCTGCATAAGGAGGTCAATATAGGACTGACGGATGAGCAGGCACTGGTAGAGTCGAAACGTTGTCTCGACTGCGCCAACCCTACCTGCGTACAGGGTTGTCCGGTAAATATCCATATCCCCGACTTCATCAAACGTATTGAGGCGGGAGATATTGACGGTGCTGCCCGTGTCATCAAACAGAGTAGCACACTGCCTGCTGTCTGCGGCCGGGTATGTCCACAGGAGAAACAGTGCGAGGCGCAGTGTATATATCTCAAGATGGGACATCAGTCAGTGGCTATTGGTCATCTCGAACGTTACGTGGCTGACCATGCCACGAGCACTGATAGCCAGACGATTACCGCACCTATGGGCAAGAAGATTGCCGTAGTGGGCAGTGGTCCTTCGGGATTAGCCTTTGCCGGTGACATGGCTAAATACGGTTACCGGGTGACAGTGTTTGAAGCCCTGCACGAGATAGGCGGTGTACTGAAATATGGTATCCCTGAGTTCCGTCTGCCGAATAGTATTGTCGATAAGGAGATTGACGGACTACGGCAGTCAGGTGTGACTTTCTGCAAGGATATTATCATCGGTAAGACGATGACTATCAACGACCTGCAGGCGGATGGATACGTTGCTATCTTTGTCGGTAGCGGTGCCGGTCTGCCGCGGTTCATGGGTATCCCCGGTGAAAACCTCAACGGTGTGATGTCGTGCAACGAATACCTGACCCGTGTCAACCTGATGGATGCGTCTTCACAAAAGACTGACACACCGCTGCTCTACGGCAAGAACGTAGCCGTCATCGGTGGTGGCAACACGGCAATGGACGCTGTACGTACTGCCAAACGCTTAGGTGCCGAGCGGGCAATGATTGTCTATCGCCGTTCCGAAGATGAGATGCCCGCTCGTATAGAAGAGATACGTCACGCCAAAGAAGAGGGTATCGAGTTCCTCACGCTGCATAATCCTATTGCGTATCACGCCGATGAGAACGGCAGAGTCAAAGAGGCAGTGCTGCAAGTGATGGCATTAGGTGAACCCGATGAGTCAGGCAGACGTAGTCCTGTGCCCGTAGAGGGACAGACGCTGACGCTGGCGACCGACCTTGTCATCGTGAGTGTAGGTGTCAGTCCTAACCCGTTGATACCTAACACAGTAAACGGATTGGATATCTCAAAGAAAGGAACGATAGTGGTCAATGATGCCATGCAGTCGTCTATCCCGACACTCTTCGCAGGAGGCGACATCGTACGTGGTGGTGCCACGGTGATACTCGCCATGGCTGACGGAAGGCATGCGGCACAGGCTATGCACCAATATCTACAAGATCATTAAGAGGGACGTTCTTTTTTCGACAATAGATACTCCGCTATCTGCACCGCGTTCAAGGCGGCTCCCTTACGTATCTGGTCTCCTACGCACCAAAAAACCAGTCCGTTAGGGTTGGCTATATCTTTTCGCACACGCCCTACGTAGATATCATCTGTTCCACTCACGAACAACGGCATCGGATACGGGAAGACCCCGCTCTGTGATGCTCTGTTCCGTGTGTTGTCATTACACAGGAAGTCCTGCTCTGTCTTTGGAGCCTTGCCTACCAACGACAAGTCATCCACTAACTGTACGCCCTTTGTATGTGCGAAAGCATACTTGGCTTCTTCTACGCTGACAGGACTCTGCGTCTCTACCCATACCGCTTCAGAATGTGCGCGTAACGATGGGACACGGACACACGTAGCAGACACAGTTATATCAGAATGCATTATCTTGCGTGTCTCGTTGTACATCTTCAATTCCTCTTTCGTATAGTCGTCGTCACCAAAAACATCTATCTGAGGAATCATGTTATACGCCAGCTGGTATGCAAAGCGTTCCACATGCGGTTGTTCTCCTACGAGTATTTCTCTATACTGTGTCTTAAGTTCTTGCATTGCTTGGGCACCGGCACCAGAGGCTGATTGATATGAAGACACGTGTACGCGACGGATATGCGACAATGGTTCTATGGCTTTCAGGCACATAGCCATCACAATAGTGGTGCAATTCGGGTTAGCAATAATATGTTTACTCCCCTTGTTGTATATTGACAACGCATCCTCTGCATTTATCTCCGGTATAACCAGGGGGACGTTCCCGTCCATACGAAACGCGGAAGAATTATCTATCATGACAGTCCCAAAACGAGTAATATCCTCTGCATATTCACGTGAGACGCTACCTCCTGCAGACACAAAGGCTATGTCTATGTCTTTGAACTGATCTCCGTGATGCAACTCTTCCACCCCATATTTCCGGTCACGAAACATGTACTGTTTGCCGGCACTGCGTACCGAGCCAAAGAGGCGTAGCGAATCGACAGGGAATGACCGTTCACACAGTATCTGCAGCAGTTCTTGCCCCACTGCACCGGATGCACCTACTATGGCTATAGTCATACTTTAGCAAATAATAAACAAGCATTATGTCCGCCAAAGCCAAAGTTATTGTTCAAGGCATAATGTATATCGCGTTGTTGTGCTTTGTTGAACGTGAAGTTCAGGCGGCTATCTATCGAAGGGTCGTCGTCCCCTTCGGCGTGGTTTATTGTAGGAGTCACCACGCCATGTACTAATGACAAGATAGAGATGATGGCCTCCACTGCTCCTGTCCCTCCCAGCAGGTGCCCCGTCATGGACTTAGAGGAGGTCAGGTTCATGTCATAGGCATGTTCTCCAAACACCTGCATGACCGCTTTTACTTCTGCCAAATCGCCTATGGGTGTTGATGTGCCATGTGTGTTTATATACTCTACATCCTCAGGGCGAATGCCTGCTTCCTGTATTGCCATGGACATAGCCTGGGCCGCACCTTTGCCCTCAGGGTCAGAAGCCACTATATGGTAAGCATCGGATGTCATACCAGCACCTACCAGTTCTGCATAGATATGTGCACCACGAGCCACGGCATGTTCATACTCCTCCAACACCAGGCATCCTGCTCCTTCACCTAACACAAATCCGTCACGCGATGCAGAGAAAGGACGACTGGCATGTTCCGGGTCATCATTGCGAGTGGACAGCGCACGAACGGCATTGAATCCTCCTATCCCCGCAAATTCTATCGCCGCCTCGCTGCCTCCCGTCAGCATTACATCTGCCAAACCAAAACGTATGTAATGGAAAGCGGTAGCAATAGCATGCGATGAACTGGCACATGCAGATGTGGTAGCAAAGTTAATACCACGGAACCCATAGTGAATAGCCAACACTCCGGCTGCGATGTTGGGTATCGCCATAGGGATAAAGAACGGGCTGAAGTGCGGTGTGCCATCGCCAACAGCAAAATCCCCTATATTGACATCCAACGCGTGTACACCTCCCATGCCACTGCCCATTATCACGCCACAACGAGTCACGTTTTCTTTGTTTATATCTATGGTTGCATCACGCATAGCCTCGTCGGCAGCCACTAATGCCAACTGACAGTAGCGGTCATGTTTGCGAGCCTCTTTCACATCCATGATAGAGGCTGTGTCCAAGTCTTTTACTTCACAGGCGAACTGCGTCTTGAACCGAGAAGCATCAAAATGAGTAATAGTACATGCTCCACTACGGCCGGCAAGCAGACCAGACCATGTGGACGGAACATCATTACCTAATGCAGTCACCATACCGACCCCCGTAACTACAACTCGTTTCATCTCCATAATTCTTTGGGTTAAAACAATAGCGAGTTTACGGTATCTACCGCAAACCCGCTAAGGCAAATAAATATAACAGGCACGAAAACCTATGCCTTTAATTTTTCAACGTAATTAATAGCGTCCTGTACGGTAGATATCTTCTGAGTATCCTCATCCGGGATTTGAATACCGAACTCCTTTTCAAACTCCATAATCAACTCCACGGTATCCAGCGAGTCTGCATTCAAGTCTGCAGCAAAACTTGCTTCCGGTGTAACTTGAGACTCTTCAACACCCAGTTTATCAACGATAATTGCTTTTACCTTAGATTCAATTTCTGACATAATATAAAAGATTTTGTTAATACTATTTTCTGTCCTTTCTACATCTTGTATAACAGAAACCGGTCGCAAAGTAACGACTTTTTTTTGGAACATGCAAATATTTGTTCCTATTTGTATATTATTCCTACAACTCTATTGTTACTTTTCCTATGTATATCCCCGATTTCCCCTCTTGTACCAATAGTACGCTATCCCCATCTATATTGGCAATATGCAGGTTTTCCACTACCTTGTGAGTATGTGCTCCGATGATGACATCTATGTCCCTTGTTGCGCCAGCCAGTTCTATGTCTGATACTTGTGTATCCGTTCCCGTGTGTGTCCCCTGGTGACTGAGGCAGACGACCACATCGCAGTGTTTCTTATGGCGTAGCAATGTTGCCACTTCTTGCGCATTAGCAATAGGGTCCTCATAACGTATGGGAGCAAAGTTCTTCTCCGCTATCAGTCCTTTCGGATTAACCCCTATGCCGAACACCCCCATACGCACTCCACCCCGGCATATCACCGTATAAGGAACGACTAACCCCTCCAATGGCGTATCTTGTACGTCATAGTTTGCGCAAACTATGGGGAAATGTGCCTGGCGAAGTATCATCGCCAATGTATCCAGACCATAGTCAAACTCATGATTGCCTAACGTAGCAGCATCGTACCCCATGCGGTTCAATGCGTCTATCTCGATGCGACCATGGTAAAAGTTAAAGAAGGGTGTGCCTTGGCAGAAGTCTCCAGCATCAAACAAAAACAGGTTTGGGTCTTTCTGACGTTCTTCCGCTATCAACCCCATACGTCGTGCATAACCGCCACAGCCGGCATTACGTTTGCCCTCCTCTATGGGTTCTACCTGTGAGTGTGTATCGTTTGTATGCAGGATGGTGACAGTACGAGGTTTATCTGCGCACCCTACACAACATACTACCCATAACAACCCTACAAGAGAGTAGTTAGAAATAACGTTGAATATTTTCATCTGTCAATATAGTGAGTATCGTTTGACCATTGGGGAGATAGCGTGACGAGATGACGTGTAACAGTCGAGATATCAGGTCACGCATCTCTATCTCTTTCAGCACTTTGCCCGTAGGTATAGCCATCTGTTCCGATAGTGATAGTGCTATCGTCTGTTGCCATTCGGCGGTTGCATTGCCTCCTGTATCCTGCATGCTGTGTATCACCTGTCGCAATATCTCTGAGGCACTTCGTTGCCCCAGTACTCCAGGTACCGAAGTTATGCTATAAGAAGTGGGATCGAACTGAGACACAGAGAACCCTACGGCATGCAGTTCCTCCTCTATAGACTGCAAGGTATTCATCTCCTCTTGCGACAACTCTACTATCTCCGGGAACAACAGTTGTTGTGACACCCCCTCATGTTTCTCTATCTGTGTCCGTAGTTCTTTGTACAAGACGGCTGTATGGGCTCTATGCTGGTTGACGAACATCAAGCCAGCATCTACAGGAACAATAATATATTTCTCCATCCATTGGAACACAGGCACCTCATCTGTCAGCATAGCCTTTGCAAAGAGCATCTCTGCGTTGGTATTCTCCTGCGGGTGTCTGTCTGCGGTTACTACCTGTTCTTGTGGTTGATATAGCCGGCTCCAATCTTTAGGTACATATTCGTGTGAACGTCCGCCCGACTTAAAAGGGTTATACGAACCATCGGTCTGTATATGGGGGACGGATACAGGTTTGGAAGGGTTGTTCTGCGGAATCTCTATGTGCGACTCAGACAGGAAGTCCAGTGGTGGTGCCACATTGAACTTGCCCAAGGACTCTCTTACCGCAGCCAACAGTATCTGAAATATAGCCTGTTCATCAGCGAACTTTATCTCCGTCTTCGTAGGATGGATATTCACGTCTATCGCCTCGGGGTGGATATCGAAATACAGGAAGTACGAGGGGATATGGTCGGGTAGCAGCATCCCGGCATACGCACTTATGATAGCCTTATGGAAATACGGGTGGCGCATATAGCGGCCATTCACGAACATATATTGTTGGCTGTTCTTACCCGCAGCCTCCGGCTTGCCCACAAAGCCCTGTATATTGATTAGTTCTGTAGATGTTGACACATCCACCAGTTGGGCAGTAAAAGGCTTGGAGTGATGTCCGAACACATCCTCTATGCGTTGTTTCGTGGTGCAGGCGGGCAACTCTGACAGTATCTCATCATTGCTCACGAACGTAAACTGCACATCCGGATTGACAAGTACTATCCTATGGTACTCAGACAACAGGTTACGCAGTTCGGTCTGGTCTGTCTTTAAGAACTTACGGCGAGCCGGCACATTGAAGAAAAGGTTCCTGACCTTTATATTGGTACCTATGGGGCATTGTACCACTTCCTGTTTGATAACATTCGAACCGGCTATCTCCACCCATGTCCCTATCTCATCTTCTTCTCTGCGTGTCTGCATCTGAACATGTGCGACGGCACATATACTTGCCAGTGCTTCACCTCTAAACCCCATCGTGTGCAGATGGAACAGGTCTGCCGCCTGGCTGATTTTGGACGTGGCATGACGTTCAAAAGCCATGCGTGCATCCATCGGGCTCATTCCCTTGCCGTTGTCTATCACCTGCAACAGTGTCCGTCCGGCATCCCGTACCAGTATATGTATCTGCGTAGCCCCTGCGTCCAGGGAGTTTTCGACCAGTTCTTTCAGGCATGAAGCGGGGCGTTGAATAACCTCTCCGGCGGCAATCTGGTTGGCTACACTATCGGGAAGAAGATGAATAATGTCACTCATTGCTGCGTCTATAACAGATAGTAGAAGGCAAACAGCAGCAATGCGAGCAGTGCTATCCAGAACAGCAGTTTGGAAGTGCGCCGCGCACTATCTTTGCGTTTATGGGTATTCGCTTCGTGTGCTTCGCGAAACGACCCACGATGAAGACGCGCAAGTTTATCCTTGCGCGCCTCCTTTTCTTTATCGTAGTAAATGGGGCGATAGTCCCACTCACGTGGTTTCGGTACTTTAGGGAAAAGTATCGACATCACTTAATGATTGACAGGAACTGACTATCCTCTTGATATTTTGCGAACTCGATGTCTGTTTTTGCTTTATCGCGCATCTTAGCGTCGCGCTCGATAGCCAGTTTCATGTTAGCATATACGGCGTCACGGTCATTGGTGCGAGCACCTACTACTGCGGCCAAGTAAGCGGTCGTAGCGTTTGGTTTCTCCACCTTTGCCAATGTCTGACGGGCAGCAGCATAATCCTCGTTCAAGATTTGTTGAACGGCAGCATTGTTGCTAGGTTTGTCTCCATAGGCATTTTTTGCAGCCGAGTAGTCACCCTTCATGGTATAGAGTGTTCCCATAGCGGCATTCAAGTCTCCTTCGGTGCCAGCGGCCTTTCCGAGGTACTGCTCAGCCATCTTAATATCTCCGTCAGCCATGGCAGCGACGCCTGCGTTATAGTTAACGTCAGGGTTGGAGTTAGCGATGTTCAGTGCCTGCGTATAGCAACGGCGAGCCTCTGCTATGTCACCTTGTTTGAAATAGAGGATACCCATGTTGTTGTAGCCACGGTAGTCGTTAGAGAACTGTTCGGTTGCTTTCTTATAGATAGCCATTTGTTCTTTGGGGTCGTTGGTCAGTGTGGCAGCGTAGAGCAGTTCCTCCACATTCAAGGCTGCAGGATCGTTCTTCACGAGTTCTGCTATCTCTTCGTCAGACTTTCCAATCAGGTCGGTAGTCAATATCAAGCGGCTACGACGCAGTTCCGGAAGGATCTCGTCTGCGATAGTCTTGTATGCTGCACTCAGATTCTTGATCTGGGCTTCACGCTCCTCCGGGTCGGAGTACATACTCAGCACCCGAAGTACCAGTTCTTTGTCTTGGATATTGCTTGCCTCCATTGCTTTTTGGAAGCCTTCCCAGTCTTGTGCCGTTACAGAGGACTCGATGTTAGCCTTTACTTTGTCTTTTTTCAGTTGTCTCTGCAGGTACTTCTGCGTATTCGCTTGACGAGCGTCAGCCAATGAGGTGTTGAGTTTCACGCCACCGTCAGGGGAAGCATAACCAGAAACCTCCAGTTTGTTGATCGCTTTATTCTCGTCTTTGTCTGCATCCTTGATAGCCTTCTGCAAGTCTTTCATCTCTTGAGTTTTCAACTCGGAGTTACGGAGGTTAGACTGTTGGATAAGGAAGCGAATGTCAGCCTCTTGCATCTCTTGGATGATTCGTTGGAACTTATCTGCAGTTATCTGCGGTTTTACCTCTTTTGCATCAGCCAACTTAGCCGTAGCGACTACGCCATCGGCGACCTTCATATCAGGTATTTCAACAACTTTGTTACCATTTTTTGCTGTGAAGCGCAGGTATAGTTCGGACTTGTCCATAGCGGGGATGTAGTCAAACGATGCCTTTTGGCTATACTTACCTCCCTCTTTGTAGGATACGGTCGTGCCATTCTCTTTCACTTTTTCGCCTATATAGGTAACAGGAGTCCCGACAGCCTCGCCTCCCTCATATTTCAGGACGGGAGTAACAGTCAGGATGGCTTTCTTTGAGAACTTCTTAACAGGGAAAGTTCCTGTGATATTTGCATCCACCTTATCGCCAACTACGGCAAGAGGACTAGGGTTAACGGTTACCTGCTCCGGTTGAACAGCGCTACCGCAAGAAGTCAGCATTGCGACAACAACGACTGACATTAAAAATAACGATTTCTTCATACTTATAAAGTGTTATGTTAGTTTTATTTAGTTAGCATACTCTATCGGCTGCAAAGGTACGAATTAAATTGCAATCCTACAAGAGTGCACTACTTTTTTTCTTTTTTCTTGTTATTTTGAGTTTTTGTCTGTACTTTTGCCGCTCATACTATTCAATAACCTTATAACGATGAAGTCAACCTATTGTATCGCTCATTTGTTTTTTGCAGGTTTTGTCTGCCTTGTTCTTTTGGGGTGTCAACCTTCTGCCGGAGATAAGGCTAATGCTTTGCTATCTGAAGCCAGAGGCATGGTAGATGATGGTCATTGGCGTCAAGCCCGCATACTGTTAGACTCTATTCACACCACCTATCCCAAGCAAGTTGTCCAGCGGCGTTGTGCCAAGGCATTAGGTGACAGTATCACGTATTTAGAGAGTCAGCGTGATGTGGTGTATTATGATTCCATACTGCGTCCTCTGTTACCACAAGCGGATCAGTTGCTGAAGGTGTTCAAGTACGAGAAAGACGAGCGGTATGATGACCATGGGCGTTATGTACATCGTCTGTTGTGTACGAACAGTAACACTTCACGTTGTTTTCTACAGGCATACGTACAGGATAATAACATTGCTATCGTGAAGAGTTATTATTATGGTACTTCCCCTGTGGAGCAGCAATCTGTTTGTCTGACTGCGGACGGAGAGGAGGCGCGTTTCTCGGGCAGCAATCATGCTTTTGAAGCAGAGGGGTGGCACGAGATTATGACTATCGTTGAAGACGATGCGTTGCAACTTCTCAATTTCGTCAGCACCCATGCGGGCGATCGTGTGCGTGTCAGCGGTGCAGGTAACAGACCCCGCGGGACTTGGGTATATTACCTATCCGATACAGAGAAGAAAGCCCTGAACCAGACCTATCAATTAGGTGTCCTCATGAGAGATATTGATAAGTTGGAACGTATTATCCATGTCGCTACTGCCAAGATAGAGCACTACGAGAACAAGTATGCCAATGCAGCAGACACCAGGCTTCCAGAGGATTGATATCGTCTAATCTTTTCCCGGATTTTGTTATCGGGGCACTTTACTTAGGAGTTCAGATGATGATTCTATATGTCTGATCGCCGATGTGAACGATGTACATGCCTTGTGTGAGGGTGATGCCGGTGTCGGTATTGGTAGTCTGTACATATACCATGCGACCTAATGTATCGTAAACAGTGATCGTGGTTGGTTGGTTAACCCCTGATATTAGGAGTTGGCTGCCCTGTGTGAGAAGACGGATAGTTGTTTCGTAGTTGTTTGTTATGGCGGTGTCGTCTTTCCGTATATTGACAGCGAGTGTCCGGTCAACCGTCTTACCATTGGAGTTGAAACGCACGGTGACCTCTACTTTCTTGTTCTCGTTGGACAGTGCTGTTACAAAAAGGGTGTCACGGTGTACACTTGCCGATAGAGCATCTGTATCAGAGATAGAGAGTACACGTTTGGTTATCGCTGCTGACAGGTTGTCGCTATCGGTCGCCAGCGTGTCGAGCGGGATAGCCAGTACCTGTCCGTAGTGGATGTCACGAGTAGCGAAGTCCTTCACTTCGGGTGCGTACATATCCGGGAATATGAAGAGGGAAGGATACCAATAGTTCTTGATGGGCGTATAGGTGCGCACAAGTTCCCCTGTGGGGGTAATCTGCAAGAAGAGCCAATCGTTGGTTGAAATCGTACTCTTGAAACAACCAACAAACAAGTTGCCCGTCAGCGGATGCACGCGTATCGCACCGCTATTGTAGATATAGTAGTCGCCCAAGTCTGTCGTGGTGTATATCTCGTCGAGCGACAGGTTATCGATGTCGAATTTGTAGATATGTACTCGTCCGTTGTACCAATCCCAGATGTTTTCATTGTAACTGAAGAAGAGGACATTCTCGCGCAGTGAGGCACAGAGTGAGCCGGCTGTCCATGCATACCATGTCTGCTCGACCATCATATTGTCGTCGCCGCAGAAATCTCTAAGGTCGAATGTAGTAGTAGAGAGCGTAGCGGGGTCAATCACAAACAGTTCATTGCCCTGCCAACTCTCACCGCTCCCACCATACGGATAGGTTTGCCACTCGGTATTGGTATTGCGTGCCGCCCATATACGTCCGTCTTTTGACTGTGTCATCGTGGAGAAGCAGCCGCGCATAGTCGTGATGATGGTATCGGCAACCGGATCGATGACATGAATACCCAAGTCCTGCTGAATAGCGAAGACATAGTCGTGGGTGCGCAGCATGATGCCAATCTGATTTTGGTAGAGTGGTCCCGTGCCGTCCGTGTTATGCTCACCGCCACTGATAAGTGGATTTTCCGTACCGGCAATGCGCTTGGTCAGACGTTGTGAGGCGAAGTCGAGGACAAAGATACCATTGCTCGACCCGACATAGCCCTTCGTCTCATCCACGCCCACAAAGCCCCGCCCGTCGGCAGCATATTTGCCATTGATAGCAAACAGGGTATCAATGGAGTAAGCGAGTTTGAGCGTTGTGGCATCCGTCACAACCAGACGTGCCCCCCTTCGGTTGCTCTGCTCACCCGGGTCTTGCGACTGCTTGGAAACGAAATAGAACTTGTCGCCATAGATAGCAGCAAACTGCGAAGTACAGCCAAGTGAGGTAGGCGCATCATTCGCCGCTTGCAGGATACGATAGGAGAACTCACCTGAGTAACTCAGGTGATTGAGCGTCGAGTTGTTATGACTATACCAGTCCTCATTAAGAATAAAGACGCCAGAGGTATAAGTTGTCTCTGCAAAGGAGGCTATTGCGCTGAATAGGAGTGCAAAGAGAAGTGCTTTTTTCATAATTATGAAAGTCTAACAGAGTAGTTTATATAAGTAGGTCTGATAGTTGGCGCAAAGGTACTGCTTTTCAGAGAGACGTACAAGTAGCGAATGATTATTTGTAACATACCCAAAGCAGGAGAGTTGGTTAAATAGAATAACGGGTAAAGACTATCAGTAGTTATCAAGAGACTTTTTCTCATTTTAGATTAAGACTTGTGTAAGGAAGTGCCATTACTTTGTGTTGGTGTGGATATGGAGGTCTTCGGCGCGGGAGAGTTCTGTGCTTGTCTCGCCTATCCATCCGCAGGTCTGGTTCTCGGCGGTATAGACTCGTACGAAGTCGATACACGGCAGATAGACATGGTTACCGTTGGCATCGACTGCCCAGTCAATGTCGAAGGAGATGAGGTCGGTGGAGTCGTTTGGGTGGTTGTCCACATATCCCCAATCGAACGCATACAGCACATAGTAACTGCCCTTGCCTGACTCATCGTAGGCGTTGTCGGGTAGGCGTGTCCCTGTGAAGGTGAGGCTGTCCTGCGTGAGCCACTTGGGGTAGTAGTCTTGCTTGTGATAGACATTCTTGATAACATAGCCGTTGCTGCCATAGTTGTCTTGCCAGAAGATATAGGTGGTGTCGGTGAGTGGTGAGCCTTTCTTGGGTGTGGCGGCTTTGGCGGTGTCGGGACGGTAGTAGGTTATCCGATAGTGGTGTTTGGTCTTCTCGTGGTGGTAGGCACTACCTGCCAGTTCGTACCATGTGTCATCGGGTATGCCGTTCCGGTTGCGGTCGAAAGAGACCTCTACTATCCCCGGTTCGCAACTGCCTCCTTTGCCTTTCTCGGGGTGTGGGTTGGCGTCTGCATAGAAAGCATTACCGAATATCTTGAAGTCGTACTGCCCACGTATATTCACCACGCTATGGTCAAAGCCGAAGGTTACATACCCGCCAAAGCCACCCAACGAGATAAGCACATCGTTGGTGCCAGAAATTGCCTCCTGCGCTTTCTTGACCATGTCGGCAGCGGTATTGCCCTCCTCATACTCTGGCATGACATTGACAAACTGTCCCGGTGCGGGGCAGTACTCATAGACGGTGGATATATAGCGGCTGTATGCTACGTTTTCTTCCCACACTACTATCTTTATGTCTTGTCTGACGGGGTTATTGGCGTCCACTATCTGCAGTCTGAGGTAGTAGGTGCCTGTGTCGGCCTGGCAGAAGATGAAATCTCGTTCGGTGCTGACGAGGGAGTCGGTGCCGTCGGTAGCGGTCATTGTCCATTCGTAGCGTTCGCCAGGGAACTCGGGGTGCAGGATGAGTGCTTTCATACGTTCTATGGCATAAACCTCATCTACACCGAGATTGACCATAGGTATTTCTCTTTTACAACCTTCTAATCCCAGTAGGACAAGTAGAAAGAATATGTACTTATATATTTTCTTTATTGTTTTCATTTATAGACGAATGTCATGTGTGCGGGTATGTCGCCGGTGCGGACAGACCATTTTTTTTTGCCGTCTTTGTCGTAGCAGTGCAGTACACCGCTGGAGACGTAGTTCTTGGCGTCGGTGACGTATATGTCGTGGTTATACGGGTTGACGGCTATGCCGTAGGGTATCTTGATATTGCTTTCGGTGCCGTCGGTGATGAAGTGGTCGGTCACCAACTCTTTGGTCTTCACGTTGATGATACCATAGGTCACCGTGTTCTCCTCTGTCTGGTTGTTCCACGACACGCTGTAGAGGTAGAGAGAGTCTCCGAGTATGGTCATCTCGGAGCAGGGTATGCCGAGTGTGTCTGTGACGACCCTATCGTTGGAGTAGGCACTCTTCCGGTCTATGATGCACAGTTTAGACGGTATGGTCTCATAGTCGCCTCTGGAGGACACCCACAGTTTGCCATAGTGGTCTTTGCGGATACGGTGCAGGTTGATGGCGACAGGTATCTTCTCCACCTGTTTCATGCCGTAGCGTTCTACTACAGACACCGTGTAGTCGTAGTTCGGTACACGGTATCCGCCTGAGTTAGCCACGTAGATATAGTCGTCCATTATCTCCAGTTCGTCGGGTTGGTAGCCCACTGTGACTTTGTCGGTTATCTCGAGCGTGGCAGTGTCCACTTCGAATACTGCTCCGAGTTGTGCGTCCGGGTCGATGGCTACCGGTCCGACATAGGCAGATACGTACGCCTTACCACGTGCGAAACGTATGTAGCGGCAGTTGGGTATATCCACTTGTCCGATGCGTCTGCATGTCTTGGCGTCCATGACTTCTACCTTGTGGGAGCAGTTGATGACGGCATATAGTTTCGATCCGTATATCTGTATGTCGTTGCCCACGTCGCCTAACTCCATGACGACTGTCGGGTTGCGTTCGGTGTATATGTTGCGTATGTAGTAGGCATTGACGAAGTCCACGTAGTCGATACTGGCTTTGTTGCTGCCCATATTGCCTTCGTTGAGCAGGTACATGCCGATGGGTTCGTCGTCTGCGAAGTCATTGATATTCCTTATCTCCATAGGCAGTAACTCATATTCGGTGGGTACAACGAGTTCATCGTGCCGACATCCTACCCCTCCAATGGCTACGGTCATCGGGAGCAGCCATAGGAGGAGTCCATAGAAACCTCTTGTATGTCGCGTTTTGTTACACATTTCTATCAGTATTCCACCACAATGCTGCCTCGGTAGTTGCGTTTGGGCATTGGGTAGTTGAGTATGACATCGTAGTCTTGGTCGAAGATATTGTTTATCTCGAAGGTGGCTTTGAGCAGTATCTTTTTTATCTTCCATGCACCGGAGATGGACATGTCGTGCGTGTACCACGGTTGGGTGTGGTTATAGAGGATGTTTTCCTGCTGGTTATATCGTTCGCCGACATAGATGAAACTGTAGTTGAGTGCGTAGTTTCGCCACGAGAACATACCTATTGCCGAGCCGCTATGCCATGGCATGTAAGGAATCTGGTCTCCGTAGTAGGTGTCGGCGGGGTCTGTGACATCGATAGCACGCTGGTAGGTGTACTGCAGTTTGGCGGTGAGGGCTATGTCATACGGGAACTTCAAGGTCATCTGCATGTTGGCATCCACGCCGTGTATCTTCACCAGTCCGAGGTTGAGCATCGTCCATCGGAACTGTTGTCCCTTCGGGTAAGCGATGATCTTGTCCTTGACTTTGTTGTAATAGACATCTACGGAGATATTGAAGTGATTGAATATCTGTTTGGGCTTGAGGTAGTCGTACACGATGCCGATGTTATGCTGTATCGCCAATTCGGGCTTGAGGTACGCGTTGCCCATATCGGTGTAGTACAGGTCGTTGAAGGTAGGGTACCGGTATGCCTGTTTGTAGAACGCGTTGAGGCGTAGGTCGATACGTTGGAAGGGTTTGTACGACAGGAATACTCCCGGTGTGAACTTCTGTTTGTTGGGTGCTTCATCTCGTTCGCGTGCTTCCTCGTTGATGAAGGTGCCGAGTACGCTGGCTTGTATGCGCAGGTAGTCGTAGATATTGACTGCCGTGGCTGCGGCTAACCAGTGTGAGAAACGGCTGACGTTCATGTATTCGGACAGTCCGTTCCATTGCAGGTCGTACGACAGTGATACGTCCCACCAGTTGAATATCGCCACTTTGTTTGCCCACGAGAGGTACGCCTCTTGTTGGTTGTAGGTGTTGTCTACATGTATGAGTTTGTCGTCGTTATTGACATAGCGTGTATGGTCGTAGGCATATTTGGCATTGACTTTCACCGCCCATCGGTTGAAGTACTCGTCCTGCCAGGTAGTCTGGATGAACATATCTCTGTCCCACAGTCGCTCGCCCCGCCGCCACACGTTGTTGACGATGGCACCCGGTACGCCTCGTTCGGAGTTGTAGTAGTAGGTATGCACTTTCCAGAATCCGGTGTTGGAATAGTAGTAGTTGAGTCCGGCTTCTATACGTGCGGCGTTCACGTCACCGTTCTGCCGTATGGCAGTGGTGTCGTATGCCAGTTCGCCGGAGGGTGTCACGCGGCGGTAGCGGAACTTGTACTTGCCGTTGGAGTGCACCACTTCGGTATTCACCGAGAGTGACAGTTGGTCGGTGAGTTTGGCGTCGAAGAGTATAGACGGGTTTACCAGTGCGAACGAGCCGGCTTTCATCGCAGCGCGCAGGTGTATGTTCTTGCCGTCTTCGAACTTAGGCCGGCGTGAGTTGAGGTAGATACTGCCCGCTGAACCGAACTCTCGTGCCGACTGGAAGATGTCGCTTTTCTGTCCGTTGTAGAGGGATATCTCGTCGATGTTCTCCAGTGAGTATTTGCCGAGGTCCACTTGTCCGTTCTGTGCGTTGCCGAGTTGTATGCCGTTGTAATAGACGCCCGTGTGGTTGGTACCCATAGAACGGATATTGACGGTCTTGATACCTCCCACGCCCCCGTAGTCTTTCAGTTGCACGCCTGAGAAAAAACGGATAGCGTCTGCTACGGAGAGGCTGTTGAGTTGTTCCAGTTCTTTGCCTTCGAGGCGTTGCGGGCGGATGATGTCTTTCTCTTTGTAACGGGCAGTGACGGTGACCTCGTCTATGTCGTATTGACGGGTGATGGTGTCTATATCCGTCTGCGTCTGTGCACACACGGTGGGGCACACGAGGGTGCTGAGGCTTATTAGTATAGATAATCTTTTCATTTGTCTTTTGCTCCATACCTCGGGAGCATTGACGGCGACCTTATTGTTTTTGTTTGGCAGCACATTGGCAGGTTTTCTGACTTAGGGCGAACTATCCAAGCCTTCCCATTCCAGCGGAACAGTGACTATAGAGTATGGATAGTCTGTTGCCCATCACAGCAGCGGGTCTGTATCGGGTTTACACCGATTTCCCTTCACCAAATGCGCTGCAAAGGTACATATTTTCTACCTATCACACAATAAATGCTCACCTAATTGCATACATACGATATTTTTATTACCTTTGCAGGCGACAATGTTAAACGTACGAAACAATCATCATTATGAAAAATGCTCTCTTTTTGCTAACCGTAGTTATGTGCAGCCTGATGTCTTTTGCGCAGAGCAATCAATTGGTCTGGAACAATGGTCGTATGCAGTATGCTGCACCTATCGCCAACATCGACAGCATCACCTTCCCCGGCAATGTCTTGGCAAGCGACACCCTGCATTTCATCTTGCCCCGCTCGCAGGAGAAGTATATCTACGACACGATTACGGTAGAGAAGCACGATACGGTGTATAAGACTGTCACTGTCGTGCAGAAAGATACGATCTACCTGCCTGTTTATGTCGATTTGACAAAAGAATATGCTCTTGCCGGTGCTTTTTCGGTAGCAGCGGACCGCCAAGTATGTTTCTCACGAGGCAATCTGCAATACAGTATAGCGATGAACAAATGGTCATTCGCAAAGAATCAATATGATATGATAGGCACGGCAAACATCAATGGTAATAACCTCAGTTATTACATGATAGACCTGTTTGGATGGAGTGCAGACAACCCTGCAACGCTATGGGGTGTCAGTACATCAACAGACGATCCAGACTATACCGGGAACTTCGTAGATTGGGGTTGGATTATAGGTGATGGCACGACATGGCGGACATTAACTATGAATGAGTGGAATTATTTATGCCATGCCCGCACTAACTTCGCCCAACTCTATAGCCTTGCCACAGTTGATGGAACAACGGGACTTGTTCTTCTGCCCGATGCATGGACGCTGCCAAGTGGTGCCAGATTCGTTCCACGCGAGAGATTCGAGAGTAATGTCTATACCATCGATGAATGGGCAGTGATGGAGTCAGCAGGTGCCGTATTTTTGCCCGCTGCGGGTTTTAGAAACGGGACGAGCATGAGTAGACCACAGTGGTATGGCCACTATCATTCGAGTACAACAGAGGAATTTGTAGTGAGTCACCTTATATTTAATGAGGCTGATCAATTGTCTGTGTATTACTTCCCTCGTTCGATGGGGAGTAGTGTGCGTTTGGTGCAGGATTTGTAGGCTCTATTCTGTGGTTTTGCCCAATCCGTGTAGAGGCATAAGATAAGACCTCCTGCAACGAAGCGGACTAACAGATGTTCCGATACAAGGAATGTCCGTTAGTCTGTTTCTGTTATTGTTCTTGCAAGGGTGGGGGATATAGAGGTTGGTCAATGCTTGAGTCTTCGGTGCAGGTTAGGAGTTGGCAAGGTGTAGATTAGGAGTTGGTTCGGGAATCACCCAGTAATCACACAGTAATCACCCAATAATCACCCAATGATAACCCATTTTCTTAATTTTCAATGTGTAATGTGTAATTACTGATTTGCAATATATAATTACTGATTTGTGGTCTATGATTGTATCTGTCATATCACAGAACAGGTTGACAGATTTAGGGATCATTTTAGGGATTATTTTAGACTTTCTGTTGTTTTTTTGTCAGTATCATCATTCCGATGAATGTGAGTGCGGCGTTGAGTATCAGTCTCTCGTGCGAGAACACATATCCATTGAACCACTGTGCAGAATGTACGTCCATGATCCATGTGATGACAGGTGCGAGTATGGCTATCAGTGGTATCCATCGGTCTTTGACTTGCCAGCGTGTGCCTATGCCGAAGCAGAACATACCGAGTAGTGGTCCATAGGTGTAACTTGCCACTTTATAGACTGTTTGTATGACCGAGTCGTCGTTGAGCAGGTGTATGACATAGATACACACTGCCATGAGTACCGCCATAGCGGCATGCACGATACGTCGGGTGTGTGTCAGTTGAGCCTCTGTCCCTGTATGTTGTCGTCCCAGTATGTCTATAGTGAATGAGGTGGTGAGTGCCGTCAGAGCACTACCTGCCGCAGAATAGGCTGCAGCGATGAACCCTACGATAAAGAGGATACCTACTACGACAGGGAAATAGTTGCCTGTTGCCAGGAACGGGAACACGTCATCGCCTTTGAGTGACGATATGTCGATGCCTGATTGTGCGGCATAGGTGTAGAGTAGATATCCTAACACGAGGAAGAGGGCGATGACCAGTATCTGTAACAGTGCGCCTACGATGATATTTTTTTGGCTCTCTTTGTAGTTTTTGCATGAGAGTGTACGTTGCATCAGGTCTTGGTCCAGTCCGGTGGTAGCGACCACGAGGAATATACCTGCGAGGAACTGTTTCCAGAAGAACGTCCCTTCTTTTGGGTTGTCGAAGAAGAATGTACGTGTCATCGGGCTGTGTTGCCACCCCTCGACAGACACTCCTGAGTACAGTATGAAGAATATACAGAGTGCGACGGAGAAGATGAGGCAGCATGTCTTGAGCAGGTCAGTCCAGATAAGCGATTTGACTCCTCCCTTGAATGTACAGAGATAGGCTATCATCACTGTGAACAGTGCGTTCACATAGAAAGGGATACCCAGAGGTCCGAACACCAGCAGTTGGAGCACTTCTCCCACCACGAACAGTCGCACACTCGCTCCGAGCATCTTACTGATAAAGAAGAACCACGCACCTGTTTTGTAACTTATGATGCCGAAGCGTTGTTGTAGGTATTGGTAGATAGAGGTGAGGTTGAGTCGATAGTACAATGGGATAAGGACATAGGCTATTATCAGTTGTCCCACTGTAAACCCGAGTACCATTTGCATATATGCGAATCCTGAGGTAGCGACCATACCCGGTACGCTCACGAATGTCACTCCCGAGATGGCTGCTCCGATGGTGGACATGGCAACCAGCAGCCAGTTGCTACTTCTGTTCCCAGAGAAGAAACCTGCGTTGTCTGCTTTGCGTCCGGCGAGATAAGAGATAGTGAAGAGCAGGGCAAAATATGCTGCTATGACTAACAGGATGATGTAAGGTTGCATAATGTACTTTGTTTGTCTATGGTATTCGTATATCGGGTGCAAAGGTAGTAAAAGATTTGCATGTGTACAATTCGGGGGGTGAGGAGGTGCATAAGCGATCAGGGGCGGTTTGTCGCGAAAGTATTCAGTGTACGGTGAAAGTAAGCGCACCGGTTGTTTTTTGGATTTGATTTGGCAGTTTTTATGGCAAGCGTGCTTTCTGCTGAACAATTTTGAGATATTATTTTGTGTTGATGATATCTTTTTTGTAACTTTGCAGTCGGAATAAAAGGCGTTCTCTCTCTTGTGAGAGGAGTAGCGATGTCAATAGGAAATCAAAGCGAGGCTGTTAGCATACCATGCCATATCAAATAACGTATTCAGACTACGGGTTAGTAGGTGCGTTCCTATTAGTAGTAGGTTATCAAGCGTATTTTTATTGTCGTTATATGTGCGGCATTATCCGTTGGCAGCGGCGTCAGAAGCGACGCAAAGCCGCGGGTGGTTGTGTGCAGGAGTCCTTGCCGGGTGTGAGTGTGATTGTGTGTGCGCGTAACGAGCAAAGGAACTTACAGAACTACTTGTTCACTTTGCTGGCGCAGGACTATCCTTGTTTTGAGGTGATTGTGGTGAATGACGGTTCAGAAGATGGCACATGGGAGGTCTTGGAGCGGTATGCTTCCTCTTACCCCAACCTGTATGTCACTTTTGTTCCCCGTGATGCGCATATCATCAGTAGCAAGAAGTTGGCATTGACTATTGGTGCGAAGGCTGCACACTACAAGTATTTGTTGTTGACCGATGCCGATTGCCGTCCTGAGTCGAGATATTGGATACGTGAGATGGTCTGTGGTTTTGCGCCACACAACGGTGAGAAGACAGAGATAGTATTGGGATATAGTGCATACTATGAGCGGGATACGATACTGAATAGTCTCATCAACTATGACACGTTGTTTTCAGGTATGCAGTATATGGGTATGGCAATGTCGGGTCATCCGTATATGGGTGTAGGGAGGAACTTGGCCTATAGGCGTGATATGTTTTTTGAGCATAGTGGTTTTAGGGGTCTATTGAACGAGCGTGCGGGTGATGATGATTTGTTTGTGAACAAAGTGGCCACCCCTCACAACACGGCTGTCGTGTGTACACGAGCGAGTGTGACCTGGTCAGTTGCCAAATCCACGTGGAGAGAGTGGTTGCACCAGAAGCGTCGCCATTTGTCCGTATCGCCACTTTATAACCGCAAGAGTAAATGTCGCATAGGCATAGAGCCATTGAGTCGCGGGTTGTTGTACGGGTTGTTGATAGCCACCTTTATCTGTGGGAACGGGTTGGCGTGTTGTGTGGTTTTCGCATTGTGGTTATTGCGTATGCTTATGCAGTTGGTGGTAGTGAATAGGACCGCTCATCGTTTAGGGTTGCGAGGGTATGGATTAGAGGTTGTCTTGTATGACATTTTATTGCCTTTGCTGTCCTTGTATATGTTAAGCACAAGACCATTGTATAAGCATCGGCTATACTGGTAAGGAAGATATTGTATAAACTTAAACATAATTATTATGGGAGAACAGAAATTGAAGATTGATATTACTCCAGAGAAGGCTACGGGTTCTTATTCCAACTTAGCTATCTTAGCCCATTCTCCTTCGGAGTTTGTTTTGGATTTTGTATGTGTCATGCCCGGTCAAGAGGCGGCTTCTGTGCAGTCGCGTATTGTTATGACTCCGGAGAACACAAAGAAACTGTTGTTTGCATTGCAAGAGAATGTCGGCAAATACGAGAATCAGTTTGGTACTATCAAGTTGACGGGTGTCCCCAGTTCCGGTAGTGCTGTTCCGATGTCCTTTGGAGGGGGAAATGCATGAGTCGATTTTTCCCAGCCAGTCAGTTGATAATCAACGCTGACGGTAGTGTTTTTCACCTGCACCTGCGTCCCGAGCAATTGGCAGACAAGGTGATATTAGTCGGTGACCAAGACAGAGTGAACATGGTGGCTTCGTTCTTTGACGAAGGCAGCCTCGAGTGCAACGTACAGAGCCGTGAGTTCCATACCATAACGGGTAAGTACAGGGGCAAGCGTATCTCTTGTATCTCTACCGGCATTGGTACCGACAACTGCGATATCGTGATGAACGAGATAGACGCTTTGGCTAATATTGACTTCAACACGCGCACCGAGAAAGATGTAAAACGTCAGTTGGAGATAGTACGTGTGGGCACCTGTGGCGGTATGCAGGAGGATATCCCGCTCGGCACGTTCTTGGTGAGCCAGAAGTCGATAGGTTTTGATGGTGTGTTGGCGTTCTATGAAGGTCGTGATCGTATTGCGGACTTAGGCTTTGAGAAGGCGTTGGTGGACTTCGTTCATTACCCAGAGAAAGCCGCGCGTCCGTATGTGGTGTCAGCAGACCCTGAGTTAGTAAACCGCATTGCCCAAGACGATATGATGCGCGGATGCACCATTGCCGCCAATGGGTTCTATGGACCTCAGGGACGTGTCTTGCGCTGCGATCTCGCTGTGCCGGACATCAATGAGCGTATTTCTGATTTCTGTTACGAGAGTCAGCGTATCACCAACTACGAGATGGAGGGCAGTGCCATAGCCGGATTGAGTCTGCTGATGGGACACAAGGCCATGACGGTCTGCTGCGTGATAGCACAGCGCAAAGTGGAAGCCGCTAATACGGACTATAAGCCTCGTATCAAACAACTCGTTCAGACCGTACTCGAACGCATCTAAGGGATAATCATACAACTATGAGAAAGGTTCTATTCTTAAGTTTCCTTATGTCGTGTCTCTTAGTTAGCTGTAGGAGAGATTATGCAACGTTAACCATTTCCGCTCCTGAGAAGATTATCATGGAGGTCGGAGATAGTTTACTAATCCATTGGGATGGGAAATGTCCTGTGCGCACAACAACAGCATCAGTCTATTATTCTTCTGATTTCTGCAAAGATGGGAGTTGGCGATATGTACCAGACTCCGCAATATGTTATGTGAACGAAGTGGTAGTTGAAGGAAAAATAGTGTATGACGGAGATGTATATCTCTATGCCAAACGAGCAGGAAGGGACACTTTAATAGCAGAGATGATAACTATCGGACATGATGCTGGGACAACGTTTTTTTATCCTATATTAGTAGTAGAGCAACAATCCTCAACGAAAAAAGCATCAATGCTAAATATCTGCTTATAGTCAACATGTTACAACCCCATCAAAAAGTTTATAGTCTCACATTAAATTTATAACACTATGAAGCTCAAACATTTGATTTTATCGTCATTGATTACAGTCTGCTACATGGGAATGACTTATGCACAAGACTACAGTCAATCAGAAGTACTACAAATGGCATCCACATTTTTAGGTAATAATAGTGATGCGGTGAGTGTTAATGGCGTTAGAGTTCTGGATAGTGATGAATATCTACATACTGTTCGGGCAGGAAGAGACACATTGTTAATTTTCTATTTTTGGCGTGGGAATCGGCATTTTTCTAATCATCGATACCCGATATTAGTAGTAGACAAGCAGTCCACTACAAAGAAAACAGCACGGATAAATATAAGTCTATAGAACAATCAGTGTGTAGAGAGAAATGCATAACCTTAAATTGCAATATATTATGAAGTTACATCGTATGCGTAAACTATTTGTATCAGTGGCTCTGGGGACTTGTACGTTAGTATGTGTCTCATGTCAGAAGAGCCAGAAAGAATTTAATTACTCTGTGGACAAGTTTTATGATTTAGAGATCTTGCGCTATCAAGTGCCGGATTTCGATTCACACAGTGTGCAACAGAAGACATTAGTCTATTATCTGAGTGAGGCTGCCTTGCAAGGTCGTGACATTCTGTACGACCAGAACTGCCGTTACAACCTACGTATCCGCCGTGCATTAGAGGCACTGTACACAGGTTATAAGGGCGATAAGACGGGTGAGGACTATCTGCTATTGGAGAAATACCTGAAACGTGTGTGGTTCTCGAATGGTATTCATCACCACTATTCCGAGGATAAGTTCCTGCCGGAGTTCAGCGAGGAGTGGTTCCGCAACGCCTGTGCAGAGGCGGGTGTAGTGTATGATGCGGATATACTGCCGGTAATGTTCGACCCGAGTGTCATGTCCAAACGCACTAATCAAGCAGCCGGACAAGACCTTGTATTGACCTCTGCGGGTAACTACTACGAGGGTGTCACACAAGCCGAAGCCGAGGCTTACTATGCAGAGCACAAAGACAACTCGTCAGAACCGCTCTGGATAGGCTTGAACAGTAAGTTGGTTAAAGAAGATGGCGTGGTGAAAGAGCGTGTGTACAAGGTCGGCGGTATGTACGGTGAGGCATTGAGTAAGGTGGTGTATTGGTTAGAGAAGGCACTACCTTATGCCGAAACCGAGCAGCAGCGGATAGCTATCGAGAAGATGATTGCGTTCAACAACACAGGCGACCTCAAGGCGTTTAACGAGTACTGCATCGCATGGGTGAAAGACCTGCAGAGTCAGGTGGATTACGTAAACGGGTTCACAGAAGTCTATTCCGACCCATTAGGCATCACGGGTGCATGGGAGGCCATGGTGAACTTCAAAGACATAGAGGCTACCAAGCGTACACAAATCATCTCGGATAATGCTCAATGGTTTGAAGACCACTCTACGACAGACCAGAAGTATAAGAAAGAGCAGGTAAAAGGAGTGAGTGCCAAGGTTATCACTGCCGCTATATTAGGTGGTGATTGCTATCCGGCTACGCCTATTGGTATTAACCTGCCCAATGCCAATTGGATACGCAAAGAGTATGGTTCCAAGTCTGTTACGATAGACAACCTGATGCATGCTTATAATGAAGCGGCCAAAGGTAACGGCTTCAACGAGGAGTTTATGATTGATGATGCTATCCGCAATCAGTATAATCAGTACGGTGCTATGTGCGGTGACCTGCATACCGACCTGCACGAGTGCGTAGGTCACGGTTCGGGCAAGTTGATGCCCGGTATAACCAAAGATGCGCTGAAAGAGCATGCTTCGACTATTGAGGAGTCGCGTGCAGACTTGTTCGGGTTGTACTATATGGCAGATCCGAAGATGGTTGAGTTGGGACTGCTGCCGAATGGAGATGCCTATAAGTGCTACTACTATCAGCAGATGATGAATGGTCTGATGACCCAGTTAGTACGTATCGAGCCTGGTAAGAACATTGAGGAGGCGCATATGCGCAACCGTCAGTTGATAGCACAATGGGTATTCCAACACGCTACGAACGACGAGGTGGCGATTGTGGAGAAAGACGGTAAGCATTATCTGCAAATCAATGATTATGAAGGTGTCCGTCGTCTGTACGGGGAGTTACTACGCGAGATACAGCGTATCACCTCCGAAGGTGATTATGCGGCTGCACAGCAGATGGTGGAGCAGTACGCCGTGAAGGTTGACCAAGACCTGCACCGCGAGATCTTGGAACGCTACGCACATCTTAACCTTGCACCATATAAGGGATTCGTTAACCCTGTTTATACACCCGTGTATGACACGGAAGGCAATATCACCGATGTGAAGATTGACTACACGGAGGGCTACGTGGAGCAGCACCTGCGCTACTCACGCGACTACTCGTGGTTGCCGGACGTGAACTGATGCAGATAGAACTGCCTATATCGAAGTCTATCGCCAACCGCCGGCTGATGCTTCAGGCTATACACGGAGACGGACTGATGCCCGTCTCCGCTGTTATGCCCGATGATGTACGGCTGCTACATGACGCACTGACGTCTATACTGACGAAGAGGGGACGGGGAGAGATTGTACTGGACTTGCAGAACTGCGGTACGGCGATGCGGTTCCTGACCGCCTACTGCGCACAACTCGCCGGTTGTGAGGTTGTGCTGACCGGCATCGAGCGTATGAAGCACCGACCGATGGAACAGTTAGTAGAAGTACTGCGGCAGTTGGGGGCAGACATTATATGTACAGAGGCGGAAGGGTTCGCCCCTTTGCAGATACGTGGGCGGCAGTTGAGCATACCTGCAGAGGGCGTGCGTCTTGACCATCCGCAGTCGTCGCAGTTTGTCTCGGCACTGATGTTGACAGGTGTACCTGTAACAACAGACAGCCGTTCTCCGTATATCCAGATGACTCAGCGTCTGATAGCGGACTATACCCCTACGGTGACAGAGATAGAGCGCGACTGGAGTGCCGCAGCGTTCTGGTACGAGTACGTGGCGTTGTATGGCGGAGAGATTATGCTCGAGGGACTGCACAAAGACTCGCTGCAAGGTGATAGTGCTGTCAGTCGGTTGTTTTCGCTGTTAGGGGTAGAGACAACCTACGCCCCCCACTCTATTACCATCGCACGTTGTACGGATAGACAACCGTTGCCATTGGAGATAGGAATAGACTTCACCACTATCCCCGATCTATACCCAGCTATGGCGCTGACCTGCGAGCGGTTAGGGGTAAGACTGTGCGCTTCAGGAACGGAGTGTCTGCAGTGGAAAGAGTCGGATAGGTTGGATGCTGTGTCGCACCATCGTACGGATGGAGACCACCGTATGGCGATGGCACTCATGGTAGCGGGCTATGAGGTGAGCGACACAGAGTGCGTGAGTAAATCGTACCCATTGTTTATGAGTCAGTTATGCAAGTTACGACCATAGTCCCTCGGCGGGGTTTCAATGATGACGGTCTCGGCAAGAAGCATGCCCTGCATAAACTCATTGCGGCAGCAGACACGGAGTACGTATGGTTGCAAGATGATGATATCGTGCCACCATTGGCTACCCCTGAGACCGATGCCGACCTACTGATACTGCCACTGCGTATGGAGGCATCGCATGACCATCCGTTGTCCCTGATAGAGCGTCTGCAGATAGCAGAATACGCTGCTATCCAACAGCTCACGATGGAAGCAGCACAGAGAGGCAAGGCAGTGATGTGTAGTGGTGCAAATATGATTGTCCGCCGCACACGGTGGTTGGAGGTGTATCCGGAGATACACCCAGAGATACCGAGCGGTGATGATATGTTTCTGTTAGAGGCTTTCAAGCGGCGGGGGTTAACCATTGCCGTAGCGGATGAACCACTCTATACGGCAGTGGTGCGTCCTGAGCGTTCATGGCATGCTTTCTGGAGGCAGCGTATGCGCTGGGCGGGGAAGGCAATACATTACACCGACCGCGACATCATCCGATGTGGGATATTGGTGGTAGCGGCTAATGTGTTGCAGGTGCTATGTCCTGTTATCCTGATAGTTAAGTTCCCTATTGAGTATCATATCATAAGAAAAAGAGACCCGAGGGTCTCTCTATTCACGGCATTGCTGTTGGAGTTGCTATACCCATGGTATATGCTCGTCTGCCTTATCGGTGGACTACTCCGACACTCGTGGTAGCATGCTTACTCCTGCTCCTCGTTGAAGTCAGGTGTAGCCGCAGCCTGTTGCTCATTTTCGTAAGCCTGTTGCACTTGCTCAGAGATTGCACTCTCGCCTTCAGAAATCACTTTCTGTCCTTTCTTCACACCCACAGCGGCTACACTCAGCAACACGATGATAAGTGCAAGCGTCCAACTGGCTTTCTCGAGGAAGTCAGCCGTCTTAGGTGCACCCATCACTTGGTTACCACTTGAAAAGCCTGCAGCTAATCCACCGCCTTTGCTGTTCTGCACAAGCACCAGCAAAATCAGCAATATCGCTGCGATTACAATCAGAATTGTCAATAGAATGTACATAATATCTTTTGTTTAATGTTATTATCCGCCAATTAGCCTGCAAAGGTACAATATCTTTCCGGGGTATGCAAATATAACTACCATTTTGCCACAGTATCGTTGTATATACTCTCGGATATCTCTGTTATCATCGTATTGCATAATTCATCTTGTACATCATTCAGCATGCGTGATGAATCAAAGGTTTGGAAAGCGGTGTAGGTCTTCTCGTAACTCTCTTCCGGGGCAATGTTATTGGTAAATCGCACACGGACAGTCATGGTCAGTTTTGTTTCAGCAGCATAACTGTCTGCCGAGACGGCCATAGGTGTAAGTGTGTAGCCTGTTATCTCTCCTTCTAATTCGAGATTTCCGCCGCGCCTCAGCACTTCTAATCGTGTTTGCCGTTGGTAGAGGTCCCGTATCGCCTCGCTGAGGTTATTGCTGAGCGGAGCATAGACGAGTGCAGCGTTGTTAGGGAAATCGGCGATGGATATGCTTTTTGTTTTGGAGTAGTCGATGCTGGCACCATTGAACTTATAACTGATAGAGCAACCACATAATGTGGCAACAAACAATAGTATTATACAATGGTATATCTGTATTATCCTTTGCATACCATTTAGAGGTTATATGCTTTGATTTTCCTATACAATGTCCGTTCAGATATATGCAGTTCTGTTGCTGCCATCTTCCTGCTACCATGGTTGTGTTCGAGTGCTTTTCGAATACTCTCTCTTTCGATATCCTCCATGGTTGTTGGCTGTGGTGTGGTGATTATCTGTTCGACCTCTGTTTCTATCGGTTCGGTAGCAGGTTTTGGCACTATATGAAAAGGTTCTTCTGCTTTTATCTCCTCAACGGGTTCAAAGACGGGATGTGACACAACAATATCTTTGCTTGTCTTAGGTGTGGTTTTAGTCAGTAGTCCGTTCAGTTGCTGCCGCATCTCTGTCATATCGCGTTTCATGTCGAAGAGCACTTTGTACAATAGTTCCCGTTCGTTCATGTAGTTATCTTCCGTTCCTTTCGTATGTAGCAGTGACAATCCTTTCTGTGCTTCATTGACAGGAAGATACTTTTGCAGAGTGTCAGCAGTTATATCGCGTTCTGTCTCAATGATACTAATTTGTTCGGCAATATTTTTAAGTTGCCTGATGTTTCCATTCCAGTAGTAGTTCTTGAGCAGTTGTGTGGCTTCTTCTGTTAGCCGAATAGGCGGCATACGGTATTTGTCGCTGAAGTCCACGACAAACTTACGAAAAAGGAGAGGTATATCCTCTTTTCTCTCGCGCAGAGCCGGGACTTTTATTTCCACAGTATTGAGACGGTAGTATAAGTCTTCCCGAAACCGTCCTTCACTGATCGCTCTCTTCATGTCAAGATTGGTTGCCGCTACGACTCGCACATTTGTTTTAAGCACTTGACTGGCTCCCATTCGTATGAACTCTCCTGTCTCGAGTACACGCAGGAGGCGCACCTGTGTTTGCAGGGGCAGTTCTCCTACTTCGTCGAGGAAGAGTGTCCCTCCATTCGCTATCTCGAAGTATCCTTTACGTTCTGCTTTGGCATCGGTGAAAGCACCTTTCTCATGTCCGAATAGTTCGCTATCAATAGTACCTTCCGGTATAGCACCACAGTTCACTGCGAAATATGGTCCATGTTTTCGTACTGAATAGGCATGTATTATCTGCGGGAAATACTCTTTTCCCACTCCGCTCTCTCCTGTCACAAGTACACTAAGGTCTGTAAGCGCGACTTGTACTGCTACCTCAATATCGCGGTTAAGCAACGGGCTGTTCCCGATGATACCAAATCGTTGTTTAATCGATTGAATATCTTTCTGCTCCATAAGATGATATCGGCACTATACTGTGAGTGTATATCTATTTGATTATTTCTTTTTCTTTTTTTGCTGCATAGCCGTTTTCATATCGGGTGTTGCAATAGGTCTTAATGATAGTTTCTGCATTGTAGGCTCGAACTCAGGGAAATCACAGTTTAGCACTCCATGTGAAAGGATCTGTATATCGCTTTGGAGCCTTTGGATACCGGATTCGAGTTCTTTGTTCCATATGGAGTTTTTCTGACGCATACATTGTGCTATATATATAATCATCGCCTTTTGCCGCTCGGTATCCGTTTCTTTTGCAGCGATGGTTACCATATCCTGTATAATGCGTCCGTAGTTCCTCATCCGTACTACTTCCGTGTTTTTTCTCAGCATAGTTGTCATTTATTGTTTCTCCTTTATAAGATAAATCATTGTCGGGTAGTGATCCGAATAGCCGTTTTGCCACACGCCACTCTTGACAGTGCGGAAGGGTGTTCCTTTATCTTTCCCCTCCTGTACGGTTAGGAATGGTGCATTGAATATCTGTGACACCCAATATGTCCAGTTCCCATCTTCGAGTTTGGCATTCATAAGTGGTTCGGATATGAATATCTGGTCGAATAAGTTCCAACTACCATTATAGGACAGGCTACCTATTCCCCTATCCAGCTTTTGCCACAGAGTATTAAAAAATCCTTGTTCTTCAACCTCTTCGCGTGTCCTGCGGGCTCCGACAACTTCTGCGCAACTATGGTTGAATGGGTCATCGTTAAGGTCTCCCATGATGATGATTTTTGCGCGTGGCTCAACATGATAGATGCTATCTGCTACTTGCCTACACAACATTGCAGCCGTATCCCGTGTTGCACGACTCGTTTCCTCTCCACCATAGCGGCTAGGCCAATGGTTAACGCTGATATGGATCTTATCTCGAACTATCTTACGATTGTCATCCAGGAAATAACCTGATACCCACAACTGTAGCCGGCTTTTTACTTCGCTGCCATCGGCGTAGTGCGCAAACAACTCATAACCTTTGACTGATGTAGGTTTGAACATATAGGGGTTATACAGGAATCCTACATCTTCTCCTCTTC
>CAVKDW010000003.1:0-70021 GCA_963655075.1 Muribaculaceae bacterium
CTTTTTGAACGAGTTCCATTTGAAGCACTACAAGGCTTGCTTAAAAGCCAACGAAGACTTGCAGAAACGCTTACCATTGTCGCAGGAAGAAGTCGCCGCCAATCGAGAGCGTTGGGACAGTCTAGGGAAGAAATAGCCAGCGCAGACGAGATAGCCTCACGTGACGGGTCTGACACACAGATGATGTTAGACCTTGTTCAGTATGCCAAAGAAACGGGTATATGGATAGAAGATGTAGTAGATGCACTAGACAAGCAATATGGTGTAGAGAACCGTCTGACAGGCGGTGCTGAAAGTGAAGTGTGGGCAGACAAAGAACATGGGAAAGTAATCAAGGCGAAGGTTACAAATATGTATTCTACTGCTGAGGAGTTTTTAGAGGGTATGCTACTCAACAACTGGATATTTGGTGGCAATGAGCAGCGAATCATCGGCATAGGCATTGACCGCAGAAGCGGGAAAGATGGTATTCGTATTATATACGAAACACCTTACGTAGATATGAAGACGGCGACCCCGCTCACTCAACAAGAGAAAGATGAGTTCATGGAGAGTTATGGTTTCGAGAAAGTAGAAGGAGAGACCATACACTCTGAGAAGGGCGAGAGCAGTAAGTATTCAAATGGGAACTTTTCCATTGGCGACCTTCACAACATGAATATCGTGCGAGATAACAATGGGAATATCCGTTGTACAGACCCTATTATTCGTTGGGAAGGAAATGAACATTATCGGCTTCAGACGGAAGAGGAGAGAGAACAAGATGCAGAGAATGAAGAAAAGTTAGATAAACTCTTTGACGGAGAAGGTGTAGAGATGCAGATAGAACCTCCGATTACTCCGAGAGAGATGCGTGCGCATCCCCTATGGACAGACATGGCAGCGGCAGAGAGGTTAAAAGTGGCAGCGAACAGGTTTGATGCCACTCTGCTCAACCCGCTTGCCACTCGTTCGATGGAGTTAAACGCGTTGTCTAAGTTGGTCGCTACATCCTTGGACAGGACAGAAGGCATCCGACAGATGATGAACAGCATCCGTGACTATCGGAAGAAGAACGGTCTGCCTCCGACAGGAGAGGGGTTTGATGTGAGGACACAGGTAGAGGCTTGCAGTTCCCGTATCGCCAACCGGATAGACCACTTGAGAAGCCACGAGGTAAAGGCTCTCAAGCAGTCCATACGAACTATCGCACAGAGGATAAAGAAGTCCGAGTTCTATGAGAAGTACAAAGAGGAAACGACCAGAAGGACAGATGAAAATGGCAACCCCGTCAAGAACACACTGACGCCTATTGAGATGTTAGAGCGTTACTTGATTGCGTGTGACATGTTGGAACGTGAGCAACTTGGCATACCTGTCCGTGGTGCAGCAGACTTCACGATACGTATGGGGATAGACCCTGTTGCTTTCCGTAACGAGTTCTTGAAAACTTTTGCCAATGACAGAGAAGGACTGAAGCAGATACAAGAGTTGTGGGATAATGTCCGTGCTGTTACCAACCTGAGTATAGACGCAGGGTATAATGCAGGACTCATATCTGAAGAGGCGTATGCCAACTATAAGGAGCGTCTGTTCTATGTACCGGAGCGTGACTTTGCAGAGGTGGAATCAGACCCCGATATGCACGCAGACGATGAGTTTGTGCCAAGAGGCTCTCGGACAAAGATGCTGGCAACGATGTATAAGGCTAAGGGAGGCGAAACGCTGGCTGCTAATGTCTTTGCTAATATCTACTATCAAGCAACAGACGCTATTAGGAAATCAGAGATGAACAAGGCAAAGGTCTCTATGTTTAACTTGCTCCGTGACAATGCAGGTTGGTGTCGTGCTAACGGTATCCCTGTTCCTCACGAGGTATGGTTCACAAAAGACGAGAATGGCGATGTAGTTCGTATGACCGATGAGCCTACGGCACAACAACGCAAAGATATGGCACGACTGAAAGGCGAGATTGCTAATATAGAGAGGGAGTTGAGTTCATATCAAGAAGAGTTAAACTCTATCAATGAGGCGATGCAGTCTGCTACCGGTACAGAACTATCAGACTTACGAAGCAAGAAGCGTGAGATAGAGGCTATCATCAGAGACCTCAATGAGGATATAGATGCCACAAGAGAGATGTTCCCATATCTTGATGAAGTAGATACGAGAGCAGCAATATTCAACGACAACACTCTGCATAACGACGAGACGGTAGTCACATATATCGATGGCGTTGCCTGTGAGATGATGTTCCCGAACATGATAGAGGTAGCGATGGCTTTGAATGGGAAGTACAATAATGCGTGGAAGATAGAAGGTCTTCAGAAAGCGACTTCTTGGGTTGCGTCATTATTCACAGTGTATAACCCGACCTTTGCGGCTGTGAATATAGTACGTGATGTACCATTTATCCTTGTCAAGGGAGGTGTTGAATATGGTCTTGGTTTCCAAATGCGCTTCACCAAGAACCTCGTTGACCCACGTATTCAAATAGAGTTATGGCAGGTACTTACCGGCAAAGATACAAGAGACACGACATTAGGCAATTACCTTAAAGAGTTCTATGAAAGCGGTGCCAACACTGGTTATAGTGTGCTTGAGAGTATGAATAAGGTAAGAAATTCCGTAGCCAAATTGAATAGCCAACACTCTGTCGATTGGGCTAGCGTTGGTAAGGTGTTATCGTTTACCAACGAATGGTCGGAAGTATATACTCGTTTCTCTGCATATGCAGCAGTAAGGCAGATGGGTATGAGTGTAGAAGAGGCTACAAAAGCCGCTAAAAACCTGTCGGTAAACTTCAATCGTAAAGGCTTAGGGAATAAGTTTATGAACGTATTCAACAGCATATCCATGTTTGCCAATGCCGCCATACAAGGTGCGTGTGGTTTCTACAGAGCCTTCTATGGCAATAAGGGTTCTTTCAAAGGCAATTCAGTACAATTCTTCCGTGCTGTTTGGAACCTCATGGTTGTACCTGCTGCCGCAGGGTTTTTCACAACACTGATTGACTTAGCCCTCGGTGATGATGACGAGCCATACGAAAGGTCAAAATGGGAGCGTGATAACTACCTCCTCTTAGGGAACATCCGTATTCCACTCAGCGAGCAGTTAGCACCCTTCTTTGTTATCGGCGTGAATATAGCATTGGGAATGACAGGTAATAGAAATCAAGAAGAGATAACCCGATCTATCATCTCATCATTCGTTAAGAACCTTACCCCTCTACCACCAGCACTCACACAGACGGCAAGTAACGCTATTTCGAGTGGATATTTTTCGCCATTGGAATTTGCGTCAGACGCCATTACTCCGCAAGCGTTGGCTAATATCAACGATCTGGCAAAAGACAAGTCATTCACAGGTGCTAACCTGCGTATGGATTTAGGAGATATTCCGGAGTACACAATGTCGGAGAACGAGGCTCTTCTGTATAGGGATATTGCTAAACTCTTCTATGTTATCGGTGGCGGTGACACAGACTATCCCTCCAAGACACGAAAGAAAGACGGAAAAAAGATGCCGGAGTTCTGGGATATTAACCCCAAGCAGGTAAAAACCGCATTGGGTTATGTGCCTTCCGGTTTCATGGATATAGCAAAGGCTATGTATGCCTTAGGTGCATGGGGAGTTACCGGAGAGAAAGACCTCAAGTCAAAAGACATCGCAATTGTCAAGAGGTTCTACTCGCCAAAGGATTATGAAATGTATCGCTATCGTATCACAAAGAAAGCCAAAAACTATGTCAAGGATTTGGATAACCAACTAAATAATGCCGAGAACTTACTACATGGTACGGAGATAGTGTATAATCCGGAGAGGCTGGAAGAGGCAGAGAGACGTAAAGAGAATATAGAAAGCAATGAGACTTATAGAGAACTAAAGAATTTGACTGATACATATAGCCGTAGTGATATAGCATTAAGAGCAAAGAAATATGGTGTCAGAGACGAGGCTCTGAAGGAGTATCTAAAGGAGAAATATGATTGGACACCAGAGGAGATAGAGAAAGAAAGAGACGAGGCTTTCCGTAAGATACTAACCTGTGTTCAAGAACTGCAAGACAAAAGAATTATCCCTAAGGATTGATAATCCCCAGTCAGAAAAAAGAGATGGTATGTGAATAGATATTTTCACATACCGCTTTTTTTATATACCTTTGCGGCGTTGATACTAACAGAGACCTACTCAATGTCCTTTCTATTCCATGACAGCAACAATGTTTGTTCATTGTTTGTCGAAGTATTTATAGGGTATTCTGTAAATATATGACTATAAATGCTTTATGAAAAATGAAAGAAAGACGACATGAGTGTACATTTCGCTATAGGGTATCCGTTCTAAGTATATCGTTTCCTTAAGTGTATCGTTTCCTTTTGGAAACTATGGTGCGTTGATATGCTGAGAGGAGGTTGAGGCGGTGAGGGGTGGTAAACAAAAATAAGGAAGTATTTGGAGGTTCCAATAATCATCGCTACTTTTGCCGCCGATAGCGGTTCCGGTTGCTTCTATAACGAGAGGAGTAAGGGGCTGCGTTTATAAGCACTATAAAAAAACATTATGAGATGAAGAAGATGTTCTCTTTTGCCGCAATGGCATTCGTAGCGTTGAGTGTATCGGCTCAAGATGCTATTCCCGAAGGTGCTTTGAGCACTCCGTTCAAGGTATCCGACACAAAAAGCGTGTATTTCGCTAAAGGCAACCTGCAGTTCAATGCCGTAACAGGTACACATGCCACTGCCGACGGGGTTGTCAAAGGCACATGGCGTGTTGCGGAAAACCAGTATGACTATATTGGTTCAGACAACCAAAACATTGCCGAGACCTACAATGGCTATGTGGATCTGTTTGCCTATGGCACAAGTGGTTGGAATAGTGGCGCTGTTTGTTATCAACCGTGGTGTATCTCGTCAGCCCCTGCCGAATACCATGTAGGCGGGCAAGTGACCAACAGTCTGACAGGTAAGTATGCCAATGCCGATTGGGGTGTGTACAATGCTATCAGCAATGCCGGTAACCTACCCGGTTTATGGCGTACGCTCACAAAGGAAGAGTGGGCATATCTGCTCGTCAACAACTGCTGGACGATGGCTTATATCGGCGACAAGTTCGGTATGCTGTTGTTCCCTAAAGACTTTCAGGTTCCGTCAGGGATTACTATCGCCTATATCTGGGAGGCAAATGGTGCGACTGCTCCTACGGAATTTGAGAAGGAGGACTATCAGGGCAACAAGTTCACGGTAGAGCAATTTGCGTCTTTGGAAGCAGCCGGCGTTGTGTTCCTGCCGGCTGCAGGTTATCGCGTGTGGGAAGAGAGTGTGGTATTGCCGGGTATATTAGGTATGTATCAATCCACGGACTATGATGAAGAGGATGATACCGCTATAGTAGGATTAGGTATTGGTACAACCAATGTCAATGCTGCCAGTTCAGGTCCCCGCAACAGTGGTCGTTCCGTACGTTTGGTACGTGATGTGAGTACGACCGGTGTCAGCAACTCTGTTGTGGGTCACGCAAGGGCAAGCAAAGTCATTCGCGGTGGTCAGTTGTTGATTGAGCGTGACGGTACCTTCTACACGGTCACCGGTGTGGCTGTTGATTGAGCATTGTCTCGCATACAGTACAATCAGCGACCCGCAGATAGGCTGTGGGTCGCTGATTGTGTAATAGTGAAGCGGCACCGACTATGCGTTGTGTTGTGCTGCTATTTCTCGCAGGCACTTGACACACAGGCAGTCTTCATAGTGTTCTGCCAGGAAAGTCCGTGCGGCTGTATTGAGTGTGACAGAGAAGCATCGGCAGTGCCATTTATCCTCTTCGTTACAGGTAAACTCTGCTCCACAACGTGGACAATGTTTTATTACTCCCATATTTGTTTATTATTTATCGTTGGTCGGTTGTGCAAAATTACAACATGTTTGTCGGATACGCAAATAAGTTGTACCTTTGCGGGTACGACACATATCCGCATTGTTGATGCATAAAAGACTGTTCATAGGGAGTTTTATAGTAGAGATGTTGTTTTCTTGTGGTGCATCATCGTTATATGCTCAAACAGATAGTTTGTCGCTTGTCACAGGCGGGCATAAAAGTGTCTTGCCTATTGCTTACCAAGCGAGTGGTCGTATAGGCTGGGTGATGCCTGATGGTAAAGTGGACAAGTTAGTCGGTCAGACCGGAGATTGGGTAGGTCCCGTGGGTGGTGTTGATGTATCGGCTACGTTTTATCCCCGCCGGTCTTCGTTACGGTATTGGAACAATGCGGGTGTTGGTGTGGGTTTGAGTTATTGGTATATGTCGCACGATATCTTAGGTCATGCTATTGCTCCCTACACATATATGGATATCCCGTTGGTTCATTGCCCCCATTTTGTGTTAGGTTTGCGTCCGGGTGCAGGTGCAGCGTTTATGACAAAGACCTATCGCAATACTGTTCCGTATGGTCATCTGTATGAAGATATGGTAGATGCCAACGGTTGCATTGGCAGTGTCTTTAATTTTTACTTCCCTGAGGCTATATATATGCGTTTTCCTATAGTGCGTGGTTGGAGTGTAGATGTTAGTGGAGGATGGTATCATATCAGTAATGGTAGTCTGCGTCAGCCTAATTCGGGATACAACATTTTTGCAGCCGAGATAGGTGTTCGGTATGCTGTTCATGACGATAAGCGTCATAGTGACAGGTCATCGGGTGATACGGGTGTTGATGATAAGCCTCGTGCTTGGGAGTTAGAAGCGTCCGTGAGTGGTGGTAGCCGGCAGGTGTATTACAAGGATCGGCAGAGTTTTGGTGTCTGCGAGATGCAGTTGGCCGCCTATTGGCGTGCTCATCCTATCTTTCGTTTGGGTGGAGGTGTGGATGTGTTTTATGACGGTGCGTATATAAATCGTTCCACCTCTTTTGAGAAGACTAACTTGTCTGCCGCCCGTAAGGGTGATTGTTGGCGTGTAGGTGTGAGTTTACAGCCTGAGTTTGTAGTCGGTCGTTTCACAGCCGGCTTGCATATTGGTGCTTATCTGTATGACCCTGTCAAGGAGTTGGAGCCTGCAGACGAAGCGGCATCCACGGCGAGTGGTCGTTTGACTAAGCCTGTGTTTTACAAGTACGATCTGCTGAAAGCGGGTAGTGCCGGTTATCCTGATGGTTGGTTGTACACTCAGGTTGTTTTCAGATACCGGTTACCTTGGCATCTGTTTGTGCAGGGTGCGATAAAGAGTCATCTGACGAAAGTGGAGTTTGTGAGTATAGGAGTGGGGGCGGGAGTTGGTAATTAGTTGAGAGTTGAGTGTTGAGAGAAGTTGATCTATCAACGGGAACCACACAGGCTATGCGAACAATGCGCAGCCACCAACGGTTTCGCCCAACCAATGCAAAGCCGCTATCCTAAGAACATGGCAGCATGGAGAGCACAGACACTGTCGGAAAAGCGATGTGTTTCCGTGTCATTCGACAACACAAATCCTTGCAGCAATGGTTTGTCCAATATAGATTCTACCTGCATAAGATGGCGTGCATCGGACAGACTGACATGGTCAGCCATCTTGATTTCGAATGCATAGTATCCGTCTTGCGTCTCGACCAGCAGATCTATCTCCTTGCCGTCTTGCGTACGGAGATGAAAGAATGATGCATTGGCAAAGACATTCTTGGCCTGCTTATACATTTCGGCTACTAACAGGCTCTCAAATTCCGCACCTGTCATCCCCCCGCGTTTCTGCATCACGGCTTGCAACACACCGTAGTCCATAAAATGAATCTTAGGCGCTTTGACGAGCCGTTTGGTCGAATTGCGCTCCCATGCAGGCAGAAGCAGGACTTGGTAACTCAATCGTAAGTACTCCAAATAACGTTGTACTGTCTTGGAAGTAACGCCCAAATCACGTGCGAAGTTAGAGGCATTCAGCACGCAGCCTGTGTACAACGCTGTGGCGTGCTGTAGTTTGATAAACGGGTCTAAATCACGGAAAGACGCCAAGTCGCGCACATCGCGTTCAAGATAGGTACGCACATAGTTGGTGAGCCACAGATAGCGGTCAACATTGGTCATGTCCGGTGCTACCAAAGCGGGATAGCCTCCGTACTGCGTGTAGAACTGCCATGCGTCCTGCTTCTCGGTCATACGCTCGTCAAGCAGGAAAGATGGTAGTGGCTCGATAGTATGTGAAGGCGTAGTGAGCAGTTTCTGCCACTCGGATAGGTGCAGTGTATCGTCCCAATTCTTCGTTTCTAATTCAGGCAGAGTCAGCGGATAGAGTTCGTATATGACACATCGTCCGGCTAACGACTCTTTAACCTTCTCCATAAGTAGCAACTGGCTGGAACCCAACAACGCGTATCGTACATCGGCGTAGGTATCGTAGGTGGCTTTGATGCTCTCGATAAGTTGGGGCTCTTTCTGTACCTCGTCCAGAATGGCTTCCGGGTAGTGAGTTTGCCACTGCTGCGCTGTGAGCGATAGATACGACTTGCGTTTGATCGGGTCTTCGATACTCAGATAGGTGTAGTCGGATAGAATCCGGCGCACAAGTGTTGTCTTTCCCACTTGACGCGCCCCCGTAAAGACTAAGATGCGTCCATGCTGTTTGTCTTTCTGTGTGAGAACGCTTTCTTCTATCTGTCTGCGTTTGCCTGTTTTCATAGCCAAAAATGGATTCGTTGTAGAATGGAGTCTGTTTTGATTTCTTGCTGCAAAGGTACTTCTTTTATTCAAGATGAGCAACATATTTGGACTATAATTCCAAATTTTACGCCATTATTTGGAGTTGCAGTCCAATATTTACGCTGCGAATATCTGTCAGACGACCACATGACAGGTATAGAGTATGAGCAGATTAAGCAGGAATATAACCTGATCGTATATGGTTGCCGTGGATAATTGGGTTACTTATAACATTTATGGTCGTAGGCAACCTATGGGAACTACAAGCACACCATCTTCAATGAATAAAGAATGATGAGTGTTGAGTGCAGAGTTTGGAGATTTCTTATTGCACTGCAAAGGTAGTATATTTTTAGTGAATAGCAAAATTGTGTGGTAATTTGTACATCGTCTAATTGTCCAATAACCAAAAGGGGCTGCCTAAATCCATTAGACAGCCCCTACGGTTAATCACATTATGGTTTTATTCCACCACTTGTCCCATCATGTTATAGGTCTTGCCGTCGCGGAGGATGAGGACTTGCCCGTTGCGGACATTCTTCTGTACGCCATTGGCAACCTCCTCAATCTCGTCCATACCCGTTACAGGACCCGGCTTGGTCAGTTCTTTGCCCTCGTAAGCACCGGCGTAGGTGTAGGCGGCACGCGTTGTGCCGTAGATGTCGGTGGTAACAGCCTCCAAAGCATCCACACCGAGGTTCACATCGCCATCGGAATCACCCGTCAAGTCCAAGTTACCGGTCGCAGCGTCTGCAAAGTTCACATTCACCCATTTGGAGGTGGCAGCCTGCGTAGGATAGTTGGTGGTCAAGGCTGCAAAGTCTGCACACATGGCAGCACCCGCTACGATAACGCCGTTACCCTCTACGCAGTAGAACTTGTTGCCGGTGGTGTTTGCCGTCAGCGAACCGCGAATGAGACTTACATTTGCTACATCCTCGTTGCAGACAAAGATATTGTTTTGTACCAAGGAGGTCTTTGCACCTGCCAAGTAGAGCAGCGACACAGGCGTTGCACTCATAGCGGCAGTAGCAGGAGCGTTGGTCAATTTCGGCATATAGAATGTGTTGTGGCGTACCACGCAGGAGTCGCCGCAGCGTATTGCCGTCAGTTTGATTGCCTTGTCGGTTACAGCACCCAAAGCGTCATAGCCTGCAAAGTAGTTGTTCTCAATCATCCATACGGTAGCACCGCCCGATGCCGTAATGGTCTGCAAGCCGTTGTCGCCTTCCACTGTGTTCACCGTTCCGTTCTCGATGAATTTGTTGCCCTTCACATTCACGGTTCCGAATACGGTAACACCATTGATACCATGTGCCAGGTACCCGCCGGATGCTTTTGCCATACGGAATGTACAGCCCTCAATCGTTACATCTTTTGCACCATAGAGGAACATACCTCTCAAGTTCGACACAATTTCACAGTCGCGAATGGTTGTGTTGGTAGGATTACCGGCAACTGTAGAGCGTTGTGAGCCATTCAGATAAACCACTTGTGCATTAGCGGTCTTCGTAACTTCCAAATAGCAGTTCTCTACTACCAAGTTTTGAGGAGCATTGTCTGTACTTTTCTCCGTACGAACTTCCAATGCATAAGTTGCACCAGAGGTACGCGTATGCTTGATGATACAGTTCTTGATAACGATATTCTCTGCCTTGCCGTAAACCACTACCGTACGACCACCAGTGGTAGTTCCTACGATAGAGAGGCGACGATCGTCCTTGCCTGCTGCAGCACCGTCGATGACTACATTCTTGGTGGCAGTAGTAACAAACGGTATATTGGTTTCACGCATATCACCTCCGATTACCAAGTTACCCGAAGGACCTGCATTATCAGCGGCTGTGGTGTAGGTAATTACACGGTCTTCGTCTTTGTCGGGACGAATGGTCAAGGTATAGTCGGTGGTGTTGATGATACCGGCGTTTACCGTTTCCGTCAAGTCGCTTGCAATCAAGAACTCTACATCGCCTGTTACCAAGCCGTTTGCCATATTTACATCGAAGGCCTTAACCGCTTCTGCCAGGGTAGCATAGTCGCAGTCAGTGGCGGTGCCGACGGTGTATGAGCCGCGCATGCTGAGCATTTGGATAGAGCCGCCGGCTGCGGTCTCGTAGGTAGTGTTGTATTTGGTGATGTCGGCAATTACCTCTACAAAGTCGCCTACGGCTATCTCTTGGTCGTCCGCACTAACGGGGATCACCTTGTAGGCTTGGAAGGCACTTGTGCTGCCGCCCTGCTTGTCGTCCATCCATACGGACATATTGTTCGAAGAGGCACTGTATGCATACGCGATTTGGGTCACATAGCCACGGATAACATACATACCGCCGTCTGCAATCTCGTTGTTGGTAGAAACGGTCTTTGCAATTTCTACGGCTTTGGTTACGGTGATAGGTGTAGCAGCGGTAACCGTTACATCGCAAGTGGCGGTGTAGGAGGTGGTTTCTGCAGGCGTTACGGTGGCGGTAATCTTGGCAGAGCCGACACCTACTGCCAGCACTTCGCCCGTAGCCGATACGGTAGCCACCTTGGCGTCGGAGGTCGTCCAAACGATAGGCGTAGTGGCATCTGTCGGCGTAAGGGTAGCCGTCAGTTGTCCTCTCTTGTACTGCTCAAGGCTCAGCGTGGTGTTGTCCAAAGCAATTGCCGTAGCGGGAACGGCTTGGGTGCCTTTGATAGCCACTGTCTTAATTTCCCAAGTCGGAGCCACAGTGGTGGTGCTGATGTACGCAAACGCTACTTGTGTGGTTGCGCTGATGACGCTCGTGAGTTCCACGGTTGCGTCCTCGAAGGTCCAAGAAGTACCTGCAGGCCATTCGCTGATAGCGAGTTCTACCCAATTGGCACCGTCTTTCGTACCCATAATCTTCAGCGGGCAGGCGTTGCCATTGAGATAGTTGAGGGCATGGTTGATAGTCATAGTAGCCACCTCTGCCTCCGAGAGGTCTAATACCGGCGAGATGAGCCATGCTTCGGCTGCATTGTTTTTCCTATTATAATACGCAGACGCCTTGGCCCATCCATTGGTTGCATCCAAACTCCATACAGACGACAGCGTACCGATGGACTTGTTGTCGATCGTCCATGTGTTGTAGCCGGCTGCTGTGCCGAGGTTTACGGAGTAGTTCATGCCGCTGATGTTCGTAACCGTAACATTGCAGACTGCGGTCTTTGCGCCATCTTCGGTGGTAACGGTGATGTCGGCTGTGCCGGCGGCTACTGCGGTAACGACACCGTCTTTCACGGTGGCAACTTTGTCGTCGCTGGTCGTCCACGATACGGTCTTATTGGTAGCGTTCTCGGGGAGGACGGTTGCTACAAGGGTAGCGGTTTTGGTTGCCTCGAGCGTCAGCGACTCTTGGTCCAATGTTACACCCGATACGGCAACACCCGCTGATACATATACACGGCAAGTAGCCCTGTAAGTAGTCCCCTCTTCGGGAGTCACTTCAGCGGTGATAGTGGCGTCACCTACACCTACTGCTGTAACCAAGCCATTGGCTACGGTAGCCACCCAGTCGTTATCCACTTTCCATACGATTTCTGTAGTAGCACCTTCAGGTGTGAGTGTAGCGGTCAGTTGCTCGGTAGCACCTTTGTCTAACGCGAGGGAATTCTTGTTCAAGGTGATGCCGGTGGCGGGGATATCTTGTTTCTCTCCCCATTCAAAAGAAATGTCTGTCAGGTAGATTGCTCCATCAGCACTTCTAACTCCTACATACGCATAGCTGCCAGTAACGGTAACAGTACCCGTAGCAGAAAGAGAACCTACCAATGTACCTTGCGAATCACTCTTATACAAATCTGTTGCGGCAGTATAAGCAGTGTTGCTACCATAAACATTGATAGTTTTGGTTCCAGATTTAACCGTAATAGTTACGCTCTTGATAGTACCACCGGAGGTTGTGGATACAATACCACTATTGCTATTACTACTACGCATCTGAATAGCACCGGCGTTAGTACCGGTACCTGTAGTGGCTTGCCCTGCATAAACTGCATCCGATGTTACTTTAATGTCTTTGAATTCTGTATAAGACTTCGGGCTTCCAATGGTTGTGGAAGTCAACTTGTCCGTCTTCGTTTCAGCGAAAGACACAGTTGCCGCACATAAGAGCGCGGCGAAAAGAACAGATAATTTTCTTTTCATAATAGATTGATTTAATTAGTTGGTTAAAAGATTATTGTTAACTGTATGTTGTTGCGATATTAAGTGCGATCAATGCTTCCGTTTCCATGGGTATAGACGTAACCGACGTTGAGCCGTATCTGTTGTTCGTGGTTCATTCCATTGCGGGTAGTCAATTATCGCAACAAAGGTACAACTTCTTTTGATGATGTGCAATAGGCAGGTGTATTTTTGTGTATATTTATGCGTTTACAGGTTGAAATTTTGGGTTCGTTGCGTGCAGGTTTGTTTCTGCTCAAGATCGGCTTATCTTCTGCTCAAGATCAGCACATGTGGTGCTGTGTTTTTTTAGTTGAGAGTTGAGGGTTTAGAGTTGAGTGCAGTTGAGAGTAAGAGAAAAAATATGCGGTGGTTGTGTATATACGGGAAAAGTAGTATCTTTGCGGGCTTGATAGGAATATGAGTAAGGACTGACATGATGATAGAGTAAAGAATAAGGAATAAAGAGTATGGAAGACTTTGAGACCTTGTGTCGTGTTCGCCGTTCGATACGCAAGTACACGTCCCAGCCTGTAGAGCGTGAGAAAATAGATTACATATTGCGTTGTGCACTGATGTCCCCCTCCGGTAAGCGTACCAACCCATGGGAGTTCTATGTCGTGACAGACAGGTCTGTGTTGCAGTCGTTGAGAGGCTGTCGCACCTATGGCAGTGGTATGTTCGAGACGGCTCAAGCCGCGATAGTGGTTGCGTTGGACTCGTCGTTGACCGACACATGGCAGAGTGACGGTGCCATAGCGGCTCAGAACATCTGGTTGGCTGCTACGGACTGCGGGCTTGGTGCATGCTGGTGTCAAGTCTATCAGCGTGATGGTGCCGAGGAGTTGGTTCGCACGTTGGTGCATATACCGGAGCACCTGCGTGTGCTGTGTGTGATGTCGTTAGGTTACAAGGATGAGGAGCGGAGAGAGTATGATATCAGTAAGTTGCCGTATGGGAAGGTGCATTGGGGGGAGAGAGGAGGGGGACATAGAATTAGAATAAGGAATATAGAGTAAGGACAATATAGTACATGTGTATATAGTATGAAGCCAACGATAGCGATCAGTGCCGGCGACATGAACGGTATTGGTTATGAGGTTATTTTGAAGAGTCTGTTAGACCCGCACATCTGTGAGATATGTCATCCGATAGTATATGGTAATGCGAAGGTAGCCCGTCTGTACACACAGACGATGGATGAGGAGTTCCATAATCTGCAGTTTAATATCATTGACACTCCTTCCCGTGTCAAAGATGGCCGTTTGAACCTGATCACATGTTATCCGGACGACACGCCTATAAACATGGGCGTGTCAACGCCAGCCGGTGGTCAGGCAGCCTTGAAGAGTCTGCAGCGTGCCTGTCAAGACCTGCAACAGGGTTTAGTTGACGCCTTGGTGACTGCCCCTATCAACAAAGATAACATCCAATGTGATGCGTTCCGTTACCCTGGTCATACGGAGTATCTGTCGGCACTGTTCGGTCAAGGTTCGGATGGTCTGATGATGATGTTGAGTGACAGGATGCGTGTAGCCTTGGTATGCAATCATACTCCTATATCGCAAGTGCCTCAGATGATAACTGAGGAGCGGATATTATCCAAGTTATCCCTATTGAACAAGACTCTGCAGGATGATTTCTCGGTACGTAAGCCGCGCATTGCCGTGTTGTCATTGAACCCTCATGCCGGGGATAACGGTTTGACAGGCAAGGAAGAGTCGGAGGTGATACGCCCCACTATAGCAAAAGCGAATGAGCAGGGGATGTGGGTCTTTGGTCCGTATCCGGCAGACGGCTTTTTCGGAGCAGGCCAGTATAACCATTTTGATGCCGTGCTGGCTATGTATCACGACCAGGGTTTGGCACCCTTCAAGGCATTGGACATGAGTGGTGTGAACTATACTGCAGGTTTGTCGGTAGTGCGCACCTCTCCCGACCATGGTGTGGCATACGATATAGCGGGGCATAATGAGGCTGATGCAGAGAGTTTTCTGCATGCGTTATATGCTGCCATAGATATACGCCGTACCCGTTTAGAGAACGCAGCGTTGAAGGCTCATCCCCTACCTTTCCTGCCTCGAGAGGAGCAGAAAGAGAGAGGTGTCCGCCCACAGAAAGATAAAGACGAAGAGATATAGACAGATAATGACAAGTAAAGAGATTAGACAGTCCTTTTTGGATTTTATGGAGAGCAAGGGACACCATATCGTGCCGTCTGCTCCTATGGTGATTAAAGATGACCCGACGTTGATGTTTACGAACGCGGGCATGAACCCATGGAAAGGTATCATCCTTGGTAATGACCCTATCAGATACTCACGTGTGGCCGACTCGCAGAAGTGTCTGCGTGTGAGTGGCAAACATAATGACCTGGAAGAAGTGGGTCGTGACACCTACCACCACACGATGTTCGAGATGTTGGGTAACTGGTCGTTCGGTGACTATTTCAAAGAGGGTGCCATTGATTTTGCGTGGGAGTATATAGTGGATGTGTTGCATATCGATCCCAAGAATCTGTATGCGACTGTTTTCGAAGGCTCTCCGTCAGAAGGATTGGAGCGTGATACAGAGGCTGCTGCTATCTGGGCGAAGCATCTGCCCGCCGATCATATCCTGAATGGCAACAAGCATGACAACTTCTGGGAGATGGGTGATACGGGTCCGTGTGGTCCTTGCTCGGAGATACATGTGGACAGTCGTAGCGAAGCAGAGAAAGCATTGGTACCCGGTCGCGAGTTGGTGAATAAAGATCATCCGCAAGTGATAGAGATATGGAACTTGGTGTTTATGCAATATAACCGCAAGGCTGATGGTTCGTTGGACGATCTGCCCAAGCGTGTGATAGACACAGGTATGGGTTTTGAGCGTTTAGTGCGTACGTTGCAGGGTAAGCAGTCGAATTATGACACGGATGTGTTCCAGCCTATGCTGCATCGTATAGGTGAGTTATGCGGTTGTGAGTACGGGAAAGACGAGAAGACGGATATCGCTATGCGTGTGATAGCCGACCATATACGTACTATTGCTTTTGCTATCACGGATGGTCAGTTGCCGAGTAATGAGAAAGCCGGTTATGTGATTCGTCGTATCCTGCGTCGTGCAGTGCGCTATGGTTATACCTTCTTAGGTCAACGAGAGGCGTTCTTGTACGCTTTGGTTCCCCAGTTGATAGCAGATATGGGTGATGCTTATCCTGAGTTGAAGAAACAGGAGCAGCAGATTATCCCTGTAGTAAAGAGTGAGGAGGAGTCGTTCTTACGCACTTTGGATAAGGGTATATCGCTGTTGGATAAACTGATGCGAGAGGCTAAGAGCAAGGAAATATCGGGATTGGATGTGTTCACGTTGAAAGATACCTACGGTTTCCCTCTTGACTTGACCGAGTTGATACTCCGTGAGAATGGTTTTACTACGAATGAAGCGGAGTATGAGAAAGCGTTAGCACATCAGAAGGAGATGGGTCGTTCTGCTAACAAACAGGACTTGGGCGACTGGGTGGTACTACACGAGGGCGATAGTGAGTTTGTCGGATATGACCGGTTAGAGGTGGAGACACAAGTACTTCGTTATCGCAAAGTGAACCAGAAAGGCAAAGAGTTTTATCAGGTGGTGCTGAGCAAGACACCTTTCTACGCAGAGATGGGTGGCGAGGTTGGCGATACAGGTATGTTAGGGACAGCACGTATCATCGACACCAAGCATGAGAACAACCTCGCCGTGCATATCTGCATTGAGTTGCCGGACAATATAGAGAGCGTGCTGGTGGCCAAGGTGGATGCCGATCGTCGTCAGGCGATAGCCTGTAACCACACCTGCACACATATATTACACTATGCCTTGCGCAGTGTGTTGGGACATCATGTTGAGCAAAAAGGCAGTTTAGTGACTCCCGATTCGTTGCGTTTTGACTTCTCACATTATCAGAAAGTCACGCCTGAGGAGTTACGTCAGGTAGAGCGATTGGCTAATGAGTTGATACGTAAAGACTATATGTTGGAGGAGAGTCGCCATACGCCTATCGCTCGTGCCAAAGAGATGGGTGCTATGGCTCTGTTCGGAGAGAAATACGGGGACGATGTGCGTGTCGTCAAGTACGGTCCATCGGTGGAGTTATGTGGGGGTTGCCATGTCGGTTCGACAGGTCGGATAGGTTCTGTCCGCATAGTGATGGAGACCAGTATAGCCGCCGGGATACGTCGTATAGAGGCTGTGACTGCAGCCAAGGTGGATGAGATGTATTATAGTCAGCAGGATATGTTGGCAGGCTTGCGCGGGTTGTTTAATAATGCGCCCGACTTGTTGGGGGCTGTTCATAAAGCTGTGGTCGAGAATGCTGATCTGAAGAAAGAGGTGGAGAACTACATGGCTGAGAAGTTAGAGCAGTACAGGGATAAGTTGATAGAACATTCAGAGGACTTCAATGGTATTCGTCTTGTTCGTTTGCAAGGCAGTGTGCAGCCCGACATGATTCGTGGTGTGCTACCGCTGTTGCGTGGTAAGTTCACGGATGTACGTTTTGCTGTTGTTGGTGCTACGGAGTGGGATAATAAACCGATGATTTCTCTTTTCCTCTCTCAGCCCTTGGTAGAGTCAGGAAAGCATGCCGGTCAGATGATCAAGTCCGCTGCAAAGCATATACAAGGTGGTGGTGGTGGTCAAGCCTGGATGGCTACAGCCGGAGGTCGTGACAGCGGTGGATTGGATGCTGCCATGGAGGAGTTATTATCCGCTCTGTTGTAGGAAGAAGAATAGTACTGAGTAATTGTATCGTTTTGAAGACATTGACACGGCGTCTGCCGGAGAAATATCGTTCTGCAGTCCGTTTCGTGTGCGTTGGCGCATTCGGGACGGCTTTGCAGTATGGTATATACTATGGTTTCTTAGCATTGTTTGACAGGTGTTTCCCAGAATGGAGACTGCGCGTGTCGTTGGCGTTCACGATTGGATTTGTGATAGAGATGGTAGGTAACTATTTCTTGACAAGTTTCTATACGTTTCATACCCATCCTGATTGGAAGAATGCCAGTGGTTTTCTGTTAGGTCGTTTGGTGAATTACCTGATGCAGTTATGTTTTCTGCACCTACTGATATGGTGTACTCTGTCAGAAGAGTTATCGGGGATCGTGGCTATCGTATTAGCAGGTGTCATCAACTACTTTGTGTTAGTACCTTTTTTCCGTAAACGTAGTAAAGCAACATCATGAGAGCCTATCGCGCAAATATATTGTTCACCCTTACGGCCGCTCGATTGGAGTGTGTGGAGCGTGGTTATGTGGTGGTAGATGATAATGGTATGGTTGAGGGTGTTTACCCTACTCTACCCGAGAGTTACTGTGGGCTACCGGTAGAAGATTTCGGCGATTCGTTGCTTCTTCCTGCAATGAATGACTTGCATGTCCATGCTCCTCAATATAGGAACATAGGGTTGGCGATGGATATGGAGTTGCTGCCATGGCTGAACACTTATTCATTTCCTGAGGAGGCGAAGTTTGCTGATACAGCCTATGCGGAACGTATGTATCGTCGTTTTGTTCATGACTTATGGTTACACGGTACGATGCGTGCGTCTGTATATGCGACCGTCCATCCGGCATCGACGCGTATGCTGGCTCAGTTGTTCACAGAAGCCGGCATGAGTGCATATATAGGTCTGGTAGGTATGGATAGGAACTGTCCAGACAATCTGCGTAACTCAGCGGAGGAGGTAGTACGTGACACGGAGAAGTTGTGTGCGTGTCTGTCCGGTAATGCACTCGTCAAAGCCATTGTCACGCCTCGCTTTTTGCCAGCATGTACCCCGAAGATGTTGGAAGCATTGGGCGGGTTAGCCCATCGATATGCGTTACCGGTGCAGTCACATCTGAGTGAGAACAGGTCGGAGGTTGCGTGGGTGAAAGAGTTGGAACCCGATTCGATATGCTATGGGGATGCTTACAACAGGTATGGGCTGTTTGGTCAGACGCCAACGTTGATGGCTCACTGCTGTTACAGTCCATCGGACGAGATTGACTTGATGCGTGCCAATGGTGTGTATATGGTACATTGCCCGACATCGAATTGTAATATCGGTTCAGGTATAGCACCCGTTCGCACGTTCCTGCGTGCGGGAGTACCTGTGGCTCTGGGTACGGATGTCTCTGCAGGACATGATTTGAGTGTGTTTGGTGTTATCCGCTATGCTATGCAGATGAGTAAGTTACAATATGCATTATCGGAAGGGGCGATGTCGTTCTTGAGTTTGGCAGAGGCTTTTTACCTTGCGACGAAGGGCGGAGGTGCTTTCTTTGGGAGAGTTGGCAGTTTTGAGAGAGGATACGCTTTTGATGCATTAGTCATAGATGATAGAGCGTTGAATAGTGATGATTACTCGCTACCACATCGGTTGGAGCGATTTATATACATAGGAGATGATAGGTATATCACCCATCGCTTCTGTCAAGGACACTGCCTCTCTGAGCCCATACAATAAGTACCATTCGATAATAACCAATAATATATACGATTATGCAAAAGCGTCATAAAGACCACGACATTTATTTCAACGAGCAAGCAGAATGTATGCGTCGTTACGTCATTCCATATATTGAGCAGCAACTACCCGTAACTGCAAATATGCGGGTGTTGGAGATTGGGTGTGGTGAAGCCGGCAACCTGAAGCCTTTTCTGGACTTAGGATGTTACTGCGTGGGTGTTGATATTGATCAACCCAAAATAGAGATGGGTAGAACGCATTATGTCGGGCATCCCTATGAGGATCGTATACAGTTTATCTGTAGCGATATCTACGACGTGAGCCGCGAAGATGTAGGGGGGGTAGATATTATTATTCTTCGCGATGTAATCGAGCATATACCTCATCAAGAACGATTTATGCATAACCTAAAGCAGTTTATGAACAGAGACACCGTTGTATTCTTTGGATTTCCGGTTTGGTGCAACCCGTTTGGTGGGCATCAACAGGTTTGTCAAAGCAAGATACTGTCACATTTGCCATGGCTTCACTTGTTACCACGTTGGCTTTACAAGAATATTCTTCGTCTTGGAGGAGAGCCGAAAGGCACCATCAATGAGTTATTGAGTATCAAGACCACAGGGATGAGTATTCATCATTTTGAACATATCTTGCGTGACGAGCATTATTGCGTGTTACAACACACGCATTATCTAATAAATCCAAACTATGACATTAAATTTGGACTGCGTCCTCGTGTGCTTCCGCGCGCTTTGCAACTTCCGTATCTATCGGACTTTTACACAACAGCAATGTACTACCTTATTAGTTTATGATACACATTATAGCCCCTCCCAATAAGCGACTGGTCTGGTATTTGGCAATGGAAGAGTACCTGGCGCAGCATGTAGGCGCAGAGCCTTTGTTTTTCTCGTGGATAGTATCCCCCACTGTCATTTTCGGTCGTCACCAAGTGATGGAAGATGAGGTCAATATCCCCTATTGTCGTGAACATGACATTGCCACCTATCGTCGCAAAAGTGGCGGGGGATGCGTCTTTGCTGATAGGGGTAACCTTATGTTGAGTTATATCACCCCTTCGACACATAGTGAAGAAGTGTTTCAAGAGTACTTGGATATGATATCTGATGCATTGCGTGCATTAGGTTTTCACGCTGTGAAGTCGGAGCATAATGACATATTGATAGATGGGCATAAGGTTTCTGGTAATGCATGTTATGCGTTACCGACAGGTACTATTGTACATGGCACGTTGCTGTATAATGTGAATTTCAGTATGTTACAGAAGGCTATCACCCCATCGAGAGAGAAGTTGGAGAAGCATGGGGTTCAGTCGGTCAGACAACGTGTAGTGAATCTGATGGACTTGGAGGGGGCTGCTAATATACCTTCTCTAAATAGCATAGAAACGTTAGCAGCCTATTTCAGTAAGCAGTTGTGCAGCCTCTCGCGTATGTTGACACCTCGTGAGATTGCCGATATTGACACCATAGAGCAGACATACCTGGAACCAACATTCATAGCGGGGAATAGAGAATAGTCAGCATGATTGCAGTTTCTGTTACAATTTACAACGTAAGTTTGCAATATCATAGAAAAAAGAGTACCTTTGCGGACCCTTAGTAAACATATAAAATACACATACCCACCATGAAACACATTCATCTGCTATCCATCCTTACCCTCGTAGTATTCGTTAGTTGCACGAAAACGACTATACAAGAGACCGTGGTTGACAAAAATGCCAACACACAAAATCCCATTACTCCAATATATTTCACTGGAGAAACAACGCATATCTATCTCACAGATTACCTGCCACAACTATCTGATACAGACCAAGTATGCTTTACAACCGAGCCATCGTACCATATCTGGAACTCAAATAATGGTACGTATGACATCATCGGAGACAATACACTGTCTGCTCTCTCTGTCGATGTCAATAACACACAGCACTACGATATCCCTATCGTACCGAATCTACCCACCACTCAGGGATTAACAACCATCGGCTGCACAGATAGCACCATACAGATAACAATCCTGCATCCAACACTACAGATGGGTGAACTACGCATGCAGTGGCGCGCTTTCTGGCAAAACGAGAAACTACCACCATCTGCCATCGAATGTGGAGAAGGAGATGAGAGGGCAACCATCATACTCAACAAAAACTGGAAAAACATACAGGGACGTACTTTCCTCCGTATATACGCCATAGCCAATGGACAAAGACTTAACGACCTGCTCATTCCGCTGCAAGATGGCGTTCCGGTAACCGACACAAAACAACTCACAAGACATGATGACCAGGCACAAGTGCTGTACTCACTAATGATTGACCGGTTCTATAACGGTAACACACACAACGACTGGAAACTCAATAGCCCTGAAGTGCTCGACATCGTGGATTATCAAGGAGGAGACCTCAAAGGCATACAGAAGAAGATAGAAGAAGGTTTCTTCAATGACCTTGGCGTCACCACACTGTGGATATCTCCTATCACACAAAACCCTTGGGACGCATGGGGACTATACCCTTTCCCTAACGGGAACAAATACGACACCACAAAAACATACACCCGCTATTCAGCCTACCATGGCTACTGGCCAATCTATACCACAGCCATAGACAAACGGTTCGGAACAGAACAAGAACTACGCGACCTGCTCACCACAGCACACCAACACAATATCAATGTCATACTGGACTATGTGGCTAACCACCTACACATCAACTCTCCTATCTACCAACAGCACCCTGCATGGCACACCGATAGTATCCTACCCAATGGAAGACGTAACTTCGAACTATGGGACGAACAACGACTCACTACCTGGTTCGATGTACACATACCTACCCTCGACCTCGAGAAAGAAGAGGTGTATATGCCTATGACAGACTCCGCGTTATACTGGATCGGGAACTATGACTTCGATGGATTCAGACACGATGCTTGTAAACATATACCGGAGTGCTATTGGCGCACACTAACACATAAGATGAAAAGCCGCTACCCAAATAGACATATATGGATGATTGGCGAGACGTATGGCTCACCGGAACTCATCAACACGTATGTCAAGACAGGAATGCTCAATGCACAGTTTGACTTCAACACATACTTTACCGCCATACATGCCCTGTGCAATGATGGACGAATGAGCGACATTGACCGCGTCATCAAAGAATCTATGAACACCTATGGAGCACACCACACGATGGGAAATATATCAGGCAACCACGACCAGGTACGCTTCGCAAGTCTGGCAGGAGGAGGAATACACTTCTACGAAGATGGGAAATTAGAGGGGTGGACACGTAATGTAGGACTACTACCTGACAATACACCCGACAACCTACGTGACAGCCTGACCCATGACGCATATCGACGTGCACTACTACTCGAGATGCTTAACCTCACCATACCGGGAGTGCCATGCATATACCAGGGCGACGAATACGGAGAAGTAGGAGGCAATGACCCCGATAACAGACACATGATGCGTTTCGATAATCTGACACAACACGAACAGAACTTCAAAAAACAAGTTCAACAACTCATCAACATACGGCGTAACAATATGGCAATGCTTTATGGGGAGTACATACCTGTTTATGCCGATGATAACACTATCGAGTTCAAACGTACATACATGGGAGAAAATATACACATCAAAATAAGCAGAAATGAAGAAAGTACTATTACTATCAATGGCTCTCGGGCTTTTAGCTTGTAACAGTTGCAACACCCCGGAGGGGCAACAAACAGACAAAACAATAGATAACGACACCACCGAACAGCGAGGAACAGACGACTACACTCCTGCTCCTATAGGGAGTTATGCAAAAGGCGCAGACATATCATGGATCACCGAACAAGAGCATGATGGAGTCCTCTTTTATGACTCCCTCGGACAACCCTCCGAGTGCATGAGATTGCTACGCGACAATGGTATGAATAGCGTTAGGTTACGTGTATGGGTGAACCATAACACGGGCTGGTGCAACCTACCCGATGTGCTTGTCAAAGCAAAACGTGCGCATGACCTGAAACTGCGAATAATGATAGACTTCCATTACTCGGATAACTTCGCAGACCCTGGCAAACAAAACACACCGGAGGCATGGAAAGATTATAACCTTGCACAACTCAACCAGGCAGTCAAAGACCATACAACAGAGGTGCTCACAGCATTAAAGAACGAGGGCATAACACCTGAATGGATACAAGTGGGCAACGAGACCCGGTGCGGTATGCTGTGGGAAACAGGACGACTGTGGAACAGTGATGGAGACCTGCCTGATGGATGGAAAAACTATGCGCAACTCACCACAACCGGATACGACGCATGCAAAGCAGTGTTCCCGGACGCAACAGTCATTGTACACATAGACAACGCATACGAAAACAACAACTGGTTCTTCCGCAAACTCAAACAAAACGGAGGCAAATTCGATATGATAGGTCTTAGCCACTACCCTATGATGAAAGAGTGGACAGGAAAAGACTGGCAAGAAACAAACAAACTGGCAGAACAAAACATAAAACTGCTATACAACGAGTTCAATTGCCCTATCATGATAGCCGAAATAGGGACCATCGCTGCCCAAGAGGCTACAGGAGTGCTCGTCATCAAAGACATAAGACAACGTATCGATACCCTTGATTATGTGAAAGGGATATTCTATTGGGAACCACAAGTGTACAACAACTGGAAGCCACAAGAATATACCACACTCGGATGGGGAGCATACAACATGGGAGCATTCACTAATAAGGGACAACCAAACGCTTCCATCAAAGAACTTTGGAAATAATACCACACATGAAAGCATTACTATTATCCATCATCTCACTACTCACATCGTGGCAGTTTGCACACGAACAGGTAGAACATCAGATACCTGCAGCAAATGATAAGGCTTGGCAGCAGGTAACCATTCCACACGACTGGGCTATCTATGGACCATTCGACCGTAACAACGACCTGCAAAACGTTACCGTATGGCAAAACGGAGAGACGTTCCCTTCCATCAAAACAGGAAGAACAGGAGGACTTCCCTATATGGGAACAGCATGGTATAAGACTTCCATACCTGCCATACCAACGCTATATACGGACTCTGCACAATATACACTACTCTTTGACGGAGCAATGAGCGAGGCAGAAGTGTATGTCAACGGAGAACAAGTAGCCTATTGGCCATATGGATACAATGCTTTTCATTGCGATATAACACCTTTCTTACACACGGACAAGGATAACCTCATAACCGTTAGACTGAGTAATAAAGAGCAAAGTAGCCGCTGGTATCCGGGAGCAGGACTGTATCGGAACGTACATCTCATCACTACTCCGCTGATACACGTACCCGTATGGGGGACACATATCACAACACCCTACGTCACAGACACGCTTGCCGCTGTCAACATCAAGACACAAGTTGCCAACGCCACGGGAAAACATATCACACTACGTACGACAATATACAATAAAGCCACCGACACACCCGTTGACTCACTCACAAGCCACTACGATGTTCAACACGACCTCCCCTTAGAACAAAACATCACACTCACCGCCCCGCTACTGTGGTCGCCCGAAACACCAAATCTATATGTCGCACGCACACAACTGTATGCCAACGACAAATGGCAGGAAGACATCGAAACAGTATTCGGCATTCGCAGCATACAGATTGTCCCTAACATAGGATTTATGCTCAACGGACAGGTGCGTAAGTTCCAAGGCGTCTGCCTGCACCACGACCTCGGACCGCTCGGTGCAGCCGTCAACAAAGACGCTATACGCCGACAACTACTCATACTGAAAGACATGGGCTGTGACGCCATACGCACCTCACACAACATGCCCGCTCCCGAACTCATCGACCTATGCGACGAGATGGGCTTCATGGTGATGTGCGAACCGTTCGACGAGTGGGACTGGGGTAAATGTGCCAACGGATACAACCGCTTCTTCAACGACTGGGCAGAGCGAGACATGGTGAATATGCTGCACCATTTCCGCAACAACCCGTCCATCGTCATGTGGTCGGTCGGCAATGAAGTACCTACACAATGTGACACACAAGGCTATCAAGTAGCAAAGATGCTGCAAGACATCTGCGTGCGTGAAGACGGCACTCGTCCCGTCACAGCAGGAATGGACCAAGTCAGTTGCGTACTTGAGAACGGCTTCGCCGGTATCCTACAGGTAGTGGGACTCAACTACCGCACTTTCCGTTACGAAGAGGCATACCGGCGCACCCCGCAACGTCTTGTACTCGGCAGCGAGACAGCATCAACAGTCTCATCCAGAGGCGTCTATCTGCTACCCGCCACACCCGATAACACCGACAGTATCACCAACCGGAACCACCCAAACGGCAACAGCCGCACCAACCAGTGTTCCTCATACGACCTGCAGTACTGTCCGTGGAGCAACCTGCCCGACGACGACTTCCGCAACATGGACGACTACCCTTGGACGATCGGACAGTTCGTATGGACAGGCTTCGACTACCTCGGCGAACCCTCACCATACGACACCGACGCTTGGCCAAGTCACGCCTCCTACTTCGGTATCATAGACCTCGCTGGCATACCAAAAGACCGGTACTATCTCTACCGATCATACTGGAACACTAACGACCACACCACCCATCTCCTGCCACACTGGAACTGGAACGAGGGCGACATCATACCGGTAATGGCATACACCGATGCCAACGAGGGAGAACTCTTTGTCAATGGCAAGAGTATGGGTAAACGTCATAAACTCACACGCGAACAGTCCGAGGCCGCTGCTGCCAACGGCGACCCGCTGGCTCTGCAACGCCGCTATCGGCTTATATGGGACAGTATCCCATTCCAAGCCGGAGAGATACGGGTCGTGACACCCTATGGAGAAGACGCACGACACACTGCCGGCAAACCACACCATATACACATGTACCGCGAACCGCTACCTTGCGAGGGTAACGAACAAATACATTTCATTCGTCTACAGGTATGCGACAAGGACGGCAACATCTGCCCAAACGCTGACAACCTCATCCATTTCACAACCAAAGGTACCGGATCTTTCCGTGCTGCCGCCAATGGCGATGCTGCCAACCTGGATATCTTCCACCTGCCGCAGCACCACGCTTTCTCAGGTGAACTGACAGTCATCGTACAAGGGACATGCACTCTCACTGCTACCGGCAAAGGATTAATAAAAGATAAAATCGATATCCGATAAAAGCGGAAAACATGTGCAGATCTTATGCCGATCTTGAGCAGACCTTAAGCGGAAGATACAGCATACATAACTTATAAATAAACATATAGTACGATGAAAAAAATCTTAATTCTTGCTATCGGTGTACTCGCATTCACCGCATGTACCACCAAGCAACCCAAAACGAGGCACGTCGATTACGCCTACCCCGCTACCATCTACGAGTTAAACACCCGACAACTCACACCGGAAGGCACGTTTGCTGCCGCCGAAGCACTGCTACCCGAGTTACGTGAGAACGGCATCGATATCCTGTGGATTATGCCGTGCCAGCCTATCGGACAGATAACCCGCAAGGGCACACTCGGCAGTTACTACTCCATCATCGACTACTGCCGGTTCAATCCCGAGTTCGGCACACGCGCAGACTTCGAACACCTGCTCGCTACGGCACACCAACTCGGCTTCAAGGTCATACTCGACTGGGTCGCTAACCACACCGCACCGGACTCCGAATGGACGAAAAACGAAGGATGGCACTACCGGGACTCGCTCGGAAACCTCATGGTACAGTACGACTGGACAGACATCTCCAAACTCAACTACGGGAACCAAGACATGCGTGCCGCCATGAAACAGGCAATGCACTGGTGGATGGACACTATCGGAGTGGACGGCTTCCGCTGCGATGTGGCAGGAGAAGTACCCACTGAGTTCTGGAACGAAGCAATGGCGGAACTACGAACCAAACACCCGGACATGTTCACACTCGCCGAGGACGAGGACAAAGCACAAGAACTCACCGAATCGGCATTCGACATGTACTACGGATGGGAACTCCACCACCTCATGAACGCCGTGGCACAGGGCAAGAGCACCGTCAACGACCTATGGAGTTACTTCAACAAAGTGGACACCACTCTCCGTCCGGAGGCTATCCGCATGAACTTCACCAGCAACCACGACGAGAACTCGTGGAACGGCACAGAATACGAACGCATGGGCGATGCGGCAAACCTATTCACCGCATTCACATACGTCGTACCGGGCATGCCACTCATCTATACCGGACAAATCAGTGGTAACAACCACCGACTGTCCTTCTTCGAGAAAGACTGTATAGACCGGATACCAAATGCACCACAATATGCGATGTACAAAGAACTCAACGGCTTACGTGCCAACAACCGCGCCCTATGGAGCAACGAACTTGGAGCACCCATGCTGCGTCTTGACACCGACAACGACAAGATATTCGCCTGTGTACGCCCGCTGCAATGCAAAAAATATGGCGACAACACCGTCATCGCCATCATGAATATGTCTGCAGAAAAACAGACCGTCACACTGAATATCGGTAATTATGCAGGTGATTATCAGTGCCTGTGCGGCAAACAGATAACACTCGACACCACACAAACACTAACGCTTGAACCCTGGACTTACCGCATTCTTGCGAAATAAACGACGGGCTACATTCTCTGCACGATTGGACGAGTACTCGTCCCATTGAGACTCCAGAAGTTTGATAGAGAAAGTGTCACCACGCTGATAAACCAACTCATAGGCAAATGTCTTTGAGTTGGTTTCATTATAATAACCCGCTGTGACTAAATACAGCGTATCTTGCACCTGTAGATTACGCAGATACGACAAGTCTATGCTATCCTTTCCCTGTGTCAGCACAGTGTTTATGAAACCGTAACGCTCGAAGTTCTCTATGGTTTCTAAATAGAAATACTCCGGCAATCCCAAATAACGCCTGTCCAACTCACCTTTTTCTATAACACTCCAAAAATACTTCTCATCATTAGACGGAGCAACAAAGACCTCCAACCCATTAGCCTGCACATCAAACATAATACTCGACGCCAACGAGTCTTTTGTCATAAACACCTGCTTCACAATAGGCTTCATAGGTCTGTTGCGCTTGTTGTAACAGGTAATACACAGATAATAGTTGGTCTCAGGTGACAGACCTAATAACGAACCATAGATGGCACCATTCTCCAATATATCACGGAAAGCAGGAGCAGGCAAACCCAAATACTCCTCATACAACATCTCAATAATCTCATACACAGCCTTGTTAAACGTGTTCAAACTATCCAACACTGCATCTTCACCCAAACGTTCGTAGTCGGCAACAGATACAGCATCACACGTATAATAGTAGTCATTTGTCTGTGGTATCACCTCATACAGCAAACCCGTAGCCTTCGGATAGGTGATACCTATCTCGAACGAACTATCCGACACACTCTCCAATTGGCATGACACAACCGACAACAACAAAGGTAGCAACAACACTGTTCGTATATATCGTCTCATAGTCATATCTGTTTCTATTTCAACTTCTTGGACGTCTTGTAAATAAAGACCACAGCACCACGCATATGACTGCCATAATGCCCGAAATCGTACGTTACATTAACAGGCGATTCTACGGTTCCAGCCACACTGTCAGCATCAGGAGTCGTGCGGAACTGACGCTGCAACAACTGAGAGTTGACAAAAGGAACAGTTTGATCATCCATCGAATGGAACATGTGCAACGGAGCCTTGGGCTTATAAGTACTCGGAACACTATTCAACAACAGCTCCGTATAGAAACGAGCCGTCTCCTCCTTCGTACGATCCATAGCATTCTCCGTCAATATGTCATGCAGATAATTAGAACCTATCTTCTTATTTATCTCATTCGTCGTATATTCCTTCGAGTTGAGCCAATCATTATAGTTACTCAATAAAGGCTCTTTGAAGAAATAGGACATATCCAACGTCGGCTGCATACTAAGCGACATCCCCTGGATAATCATAGGCACCGCACACGGAATACCCGTCTCATCTTGCTTGACACAGTAGTCATAGGTACGCGCTACATCATAAGGACCTGCACCCGCATACACCTGCTTGATCTGAAACTCACCGGCAAACTCAGGATAAGTCTCCAACATACGCAACACATGCATCGTACAGGCACCACCCTGAGAGTAACCGAACAAGATGATCTCATTCGACTCCATCTTCAACTTCCTATCACGTATCATCGTCATCGCCACACGACCCATGTCTATCACATTCCTACCACACGTCTCAGCCTGTAAGTAGGGATGAACCTCTTCCTTAGAGACACCGAAACCTATATAGTCTGCAGCAACCACACAATAGCCATAAGCCGCATAGATACCCTCAAAACTGTACGTCTGACTCGGAGCCTCACGGTCGGCACCTATAGTATAATGGCTAACCAATATCACATTGCGTATCTTGCCGTCTTTCGGATAAAACACCTTACCGGATACCTCTATCGAATCTCCATTAACGTCCACACTCATATACTTCACCGCCACCTGATGCACCTTCTTACCAACCGTAGCATCGGCCATCTCACGCACCAGATCCATCGCTGTCAGAGGACTCACATAAGACACACTATCCGTACTCGAACTGTCATTGAAAACAATATCATCATTCAGACACTGCTCCTCATAACTCTCCCACGGTATATCCGACATATCCACATTGCTCTCCGACAACACTGTATAGTCCTTCGACTTAACGGTGTTACTCCACTCTACATAAGAGTGCGTACAAGCACTCAACGACAACGCAACAACACAAACTAAAACGGACAAATTATTTGCTCTCATATCCTAAAAGGTTTATTTGACTGTTAAAAACGATAACCAACCGATACCATCAGGTTACGGGCATTAAACTTATATATCTCATTCATATTATTCAGCGAACTTACCGAACCCCACTCTGCCGTACCAAACCAGTGACCACGACCTACCGACAAACCTAAGAACGTCATACCAAAAGCAGGAGCATAACAAGTATTCCTGCCGCGATAATCACTCTCAGAACCCGTATTGATATTCAAACCCACATACAACGAAGAATACAGATTAAACCACGGATGATGAACATACGTGAAACGCACACTCGGCATCAGCATCAGGTTGACATAATAGTGGTCAGGTGCCGCATCACCCTCACGCAGCACACGCCAATTCACTTGATCATAATCCAACTGACCGCCAACAGAAAACCAACTGTTCACTCTGTACTGATACTCCGCAAAAATATGACCGGTATAACGATAGTTATCCGTATTACGATTGGTATTGGGACTACTGTGAAACATACCTGTCTCAAAGATCAGATCACCCCAACCCACACGCACCTCGTGCTTCAACGAGTCACGCTCCAAACGCGTCTCAGAAAAGAACGGAAGCGACACTACCATACACAACAATAGCAACAATAACTTCTTCATACTATTATCTACTCAATTATTAGGTCATATTACATAACTATAATACATCTACATATTCCCAAACGACACATCCCAAGTATTGTGTGTTATCCCTGCCATCTCCGTCATTCGTTGATGGGCTACTTGGCGCAACCTGTTCACTTCTTCTCTACGGGGCCGGGTAATATCCGGAAAGATTGGCTCGCCTATGGTCACCGTCAACAAAGGCAGTGATTTCGGTGCAAACAATCGGTATATACCTTTCCGCTCCCTATACGTGATAACACATGGAAGCAGTGGCATATCGTACCTGTAACTCATCGTGAAAGCACCCTTCTGGAACGGACGCAACGGCTTATACATATCCCATCGGCAACTCTCTGGAAAGATATGAAACCACCAACCTCTTCTGTGGAACTCGTCGAAAGCATCGTTAAATCGCTTCATCGCACTCATACCGGCATCCTTCTGGGGGATAGGAATACCACCGACCACACGTAGAAAAAACTGGTCTTTGGTCCTGAAGTTAGGAGCAAACATAGGTATCTTCGTCGTGTGCTTGGCACGTACTGCCAATAGCACACACGGACAATCCAATCGGAACATATGGTTGGCTATCGTTATAGCACCACCTTGCAATTGACGCTTGTACTTCTTCAATATCTCTCGCCCGCGAATACGCAAACCCATCTTGACATGTAGCAGTACATTCAGACAGAAATCTAATATCACTCGATATGCCCACCACAAGTTGAATCGATACAACTTCGAATCATTTAGATATGGATAACTCTCGTCTATAACCAATTCTCTATCCTGCGGAGCATTGACAAGATGCAGATAGGGATCGTCCTCCGGGTAATCCAATTGTGGAGCAGGAACGTAAACCCCGGGCTCCACTCGTAAATCCTTATATCGTTTATTTTGCTTCATCATAACAGATACACAACACGGTGTGTCTAACGACGACCTCTATTCAATTTTCTATTCAGTCTTCGTTGCTGACGCTCCACACGACGCTGTGTCAAACGATCATCAATCACGTTTGCTTGCTCCAATATCTGAGAAGACAACCGTTCTATCAACGAGAACTTAGCACGACGCTTGTCATCCTGCATCAGTAAGTTAAATTTGAACTGACCATCTCTGAAACCATCTCGCAGACAGGCTGCCTTGAAACGCGCATAAGCATTATTGAGCAAGATATGTGCCTGTGGTTCATGCAGACGGAAAGATGCCCGCTTCGCTTCATATTCGATATTGATGGCACACAGATGCTTGTCCACCACTTTGGTAAACATATCAGCCTGCTCTTGGTCAATATCTTCGTCCAGGAACTCGTAATAGAAATGATAACACGAATCCTGTACCTCCGCAAAGCCCACAAAGAACTTTGTCTTGATGCCCGTCTCTTTTTCCGCCTCATGTACCGCCTCTATAAACTGCGGCTCATACAGTTTCTCACCCGTCATCGATACGATACCATTCACCTTCGATACCATATGAACCGTCGGAGTGTTACGATACTTGCCTCCCACTTCTACCAGGTCATTCATGTTATAACGGAACAAACCCGAATAGGTCGTCACATAAGCACAATAACGCTTACCCTGCTCCAACTCATCTATCTGCAAGAAATGCTTGTTCGGCTTGTCTATCTCTTCTTCTGCCACAAACTCGTAATAGTGGAACTGAGGGAAGAGTACAGACTCGTTCGTCTCATCCAAAGCAAACCCAAAGCGGCACTCGGTGGCTATATATCCTAACTCCTGGTAGTACGTCTTGTCCCAATCAAAGTCATCAAGATACTTCTCCATGTATATCTTCGTATTACCACATTTCCACGTACTCATATACTGTAGCCATGGCCAGAAATGCTTAGGTATCAATCGACCATGTTCTCTGTACAGGTCTTTCAGTTCTTGGGCACGTTCTGGATTGGCATGTAAATATGGGAACAATTCCTCGCGAATACGCTCAGATATATCGAAATTAGCACTTAGCGTACCATGTGCTATATCATCTATCAACTCTGTTGTATTCTCATCCACAGTACGCATCAATTCCAATATCGTGGATGGGTTAGCCGTCGCCCACAACGTCACATCGCGGTGCTGCATTGCCAATCGCATCAGCGTATAGTTACGCGCTGCATAGTCCTCTATAGACATCACAGATGCAGGAGCAGTATAGTGCTTCTTTATGATGGCAGGTATATCACGTACCAACACACCACTCACAGAACCAAACAAAGTGCCATCAGGAGCATAGCCCTCCACCTCCTTGCCAACGATAGGGAATATATGTCCACCGAAGATACGATTACGATGTTTCACAAAGTTCCACGTCCAGATATGGGACATCTTCCCGTACACATCCTTGAGATACTTATGGGTCATCGGCACCCACTTAGGCTCGTTGGTCGTACCGGATGTCGTCGCATACATATCTGGCTTACCGGGAAACAGCACATCTTCCTCGCCATTTTTATGACGCTCTACGTACGGACGTAGAGTCTCAAAACTCTCATTGACAGGGACATATTGACGATACAAACGAAAAAGGTCTTCTGCATTGGATGCCGACAAGATAATATCGAAGTGATGTTCCCGACCATAAACTGTATCACGGGAGATATTAAGTATATCTCGTAATGTGCGCTCTGCCGCATGACGAGGATAACGACTCCAATATCTCAATCGTATAGTCTGACTACCTCCAACTAAAAAAAGAACCGTGTTAATCAACCATGGGTAAGGCAATGCCCTCCCTTTATTATCCAAATATGGCTTGATTTTTTGCATAAGATATTACATTCTTTCTTCCACCCACACTCTTCCAATACCCTTTTCTGACTTCAAGAAAATACCATCTCTGCACACATTTATCCTCCTCCTTCACTCGCCCTTGGCATATCTCATGAAAGGCAAGATGGGTATTTCCTGTTCAAACGACATGCAAAGGTACGTGATTTCTTTGGAATATACAAATACAACACATCTTTGCTGTACAGACACTTGGTCTAACAACGTTTCAGTATATGCTTCTTAATCTTACGCTTTGTCCAGCGACAAGCGTACACCACATAATACAAGACGATAGAATAGAGGTAGGTTATCTCGGTCAGGAACGATATCCGCAGCGCACTCGCACCAAAAAACTGCTCAGAATGTGAGAGAAGCAAAGGATGTGCCCCCTTCATTAATCTATTACCGGCATTTATACCTGTAATGACTTCTATCCACCCTCCCCCGTTAGCAATCTCTAACTCCCGATAGTTAGGCAGTTTATCCAAGTCAGAATGATCGCAAAGGACGGTTTGAATATCGGGAGAGAGAGTCTCGATACGGCTGACATAGTGGTTGGCAGGATAGTCCATGATATAGGCAAGTCGGGTGTGAATATCATACTGAAAACCACAGCGGTAGTTGAGGAAGAGGTCGGTCTGGTCGGACGTGACAGCAGACTGCATGAGTTGCAGATAGTCGCAACGGATAGCATCGTCATTGTCTAAACGAGTAGTCAGCACCTGCGTATATTGGTCATTAGGTGTATGCTCAAGGATATAACCGCGCACAAGAGCATTCTCATCACCATAAGGTTCGAGAAACAGGGGCGTGAAAGTAGCACAGATATCGTGATAGCCTTTGAGGCGCACCTTATAGTGTTCAGGTGTCTCGCTACTGAACAACACAAGCCAAACAAAAGCATTGGTAGTCTGCTGCGCCACAGAGGGCAGACAGTACTGCTCAAAAAGTTGGAAACGCTCTGCTAACCACTCTTCGGACTGGATACGCATACCGGAAACAGTAGTATAGTTGTTATACCAGGACTGAATAATATTGAAACGGGTAATCAGGTAATGACGAAACATACTCTTCTATGTATGATGTATATGGGTCTAATGTTTACAGTAAGACAGGCAGAGTTTCCGCACAGCAAACACTATGCCCCGCACCCCATACACCTGCCATGTTATCCGCAGAAAAGCCCATAACTCACGCCTATCCACCTTACGACTCTGCACCTGACGACGCATCGTGTCCATATAAACGGTGTATAGTTCGCGGTAGTACGTACGCAGTTCGTTGTCTTGCGGGTTACGCTCTAACAGTTCAGTATATATCAGTACCGATGTGCGCTGTTTCTGCATACTATTCAGGCTCGAGAACACCCCACCCCGCTGCCTACGATAGACAGCAGCATGAAAAGACAGACAGTAGCCGGGAGCGGTGCAGAGCAGGTGATAGACACGATGCACATCACGACTGTAACGGTACTGGTTCAGCAGGTCGTTACACAAAACATCGTGGCGATAGAGCAGCGTGTTGGTCTTGGCTATCCAGCAACGGAAATTATCCGCATTAGTGAAAGCAAAGCCATCGGGGTTAGCACCGTTAGCAAAATAGTCCGCCTCGTAATCCTCATCCCATGTCTTGGTATCCTCGTCATAAATACTATAGCGATGGCAGCAGAGACTGTACGCAGGGTGTGCCTCCATAAAATCCACCTGCCGTTGCAACTTATACGGATCAGTCCAGTAGTCATCGCCTTCACACATCGCCACATACTTCGCCCCCGTAGCATTGATAGCAGCGTCCATCACCCTGCCAAGCGCACGGTCTGGCTTGCTGTACTGATTCTCTGTCTCGTAGATAGGAAAGATGATATCGGGATACTTCTCTGCATATTCTCGAATGATATCGGCTGACCGGTCGGTAGAGGCATCATCGTGCACAATAGCCACAAAAGGAAAAGTGGTCTGCTGCATAACGAACCCCTCAAGGCATTCCCTGAGATACGGCTCGTGATTATAAACTAAACAATCAATAGCAAGAAAAGGTGTATCAGACATCGTTTGTCACTCTTTACGACTGCAAAAGTACTAAAATCCACTCACATAGGCAAACACAGTACAACACCCCAATCAAAGATATGACACACTACTCCCGACTAACGGAAGTAATCCGCACGTATCATCTTATCCGACAGCACATACGCCTCTTGTTCCGTAATCGGGCGATGGTGCAGGGCGGCGGTGTCGGTCAGGTTCACGCCGAAGCCCCGCCAATAGTAGTCCTCCGCACCTATCAAATGCAGGATAGTCGGATAGACATCCATTTGGTAGGTCGGTTCCGTAACGACTGTGGAGGTCTGCAAATCGGGCGAATAAGCGACAAAGGCGGTATAACCCTCTCGGGGCTGAAAGTCAAGACCCTTCTTGTCACAGTAGTCTTGAAACTCGCCACGCATAATGGGATCGAAGATGATATGGTCGCCCATAAAGCAGACCACGCTGTTGTGCAGCACCGAGTCGGTGTCTATCCGCTGCAGGAAACCGCCCCAACACGAGTCGGTGTAGTTCATACAAAGCAGATAGTTGCGCATATTCTCCGGCATATCCTCCGGCAGCGACAAAGACGAATAGTGCGAACACGAGAGGAAAGGCGAATGCGTCGCCATCGTGATAGCAAGTATATAGTCATACTGCCCGATGATACTGTCTAAGATAGGGAACGAGACATGGTCTAAGACAGTTCGATTCTCGTAGGTGGTGTCGATATGATAGGCGATGTTCATATACACTTGGTTCCACACGCTCAAGTCGCCGGGCATCACGAGTGCTGTGGAGTCGTAGCAGTCCGACAACGAAGGAAACACATTATCGGGATACAAATCACATACCGTACCCTCCTGCACGGGCAACAAGCCCGTGTTGCATATCATCTGCCCGTCGGAGGAACAGCCTGACCGGATTTCACTGCCTACTTTCGTAGCATACACCACATTATGCGTTTCAATAAAACAATTCAGGTTAGGCGTGATATCCGAACGAATAGCCCAGTTCTCGAGGCTCTCCACTAACACCAACACCAACGGACGCGTGGGTTTCGGACTAACTGCAGTAGTGTCCATAAAAGGCTGCACGGCTTGTATATCCTCCTGTGTCATCACATAGCGCGACTGAAAAGGCGCAGCAACAAAACTCATGGTACAATACAAAAGGCTATGCAAGACGGATATCTGCATCGGATAGCCACAAACGAGGGTATAGTCAAAGTGCCTATCAGTAAAACCACGCTGCAGATAAGATACATAGAAGTGTTTGTCTTCTGTGTGATTGCTCTTTACTACATTCACACCGCCTATCGTCAAAGCGATACTGACAGCCAGCCCTACGCCGAACCATTTCCATTCACGGCGGCGGTTGTCGAACAACCGAACAGCAAGGATGGTAAGTGCCGTAGGAATAAGCAGCAACAGCAAGTCGGGCGTCATATACATACCTATACTACTCTCGAAGCCGTGCAGGAACTTGAGCAGCATAACAGAGTGGTAGTCAAGAAAGATATGCGTTGAGCGGTAATAGATGACCTCCGCCAATATCCACACATTCAACAGAACAGAAACATATATCGTCCAGTACTTGCGTTTGAATAGAAACACTCCGCAACCGATGAGCATGGCAATACTCAGTTTCGGCAGGTAGAACGACCAGAAATACAAAGGATTGCGCCACAGCGAACTGATGGCTATAGAACGAAAGGCTAACCAATTAAAAAGCACGCATTGTAGAAATACCCCCCCCACGAAGATTATATATAACAGCGTATTAACGTACTTCGCAGAATGTGCCTTAGCAAGAAAAGATGAATACATACTGTACATTTTGTTTCAACACACAAAAGTACTGCTTTTGTTCTATATCTGCAATTACACATCATCCGCAGGCTGTCTCCCTACATCAAAAACTCGATATAATTCTCCCGAGTGATTGTCTGTATCTCCACGCCCGGATAGGCATTCAGGAATGTGGGATTATTCCGAGCCACCTTTTTAGGACTCCACTTAAACTCAAACGCCGCCAACTTACCATCACACTCCTCTATATAATCAATCTCTTGCTTCTGCGTAGTCCGCCAGAAATAGGTACTCACATACCGTTCATTATACTGATTACATTTCAGACGTTCACTGATAAGATAGTTCTCCCACAAAGCACCAATATCTTGACGCATCTCTACATCCGAGAAGTTACTAATCAACGCATTACGGATACCATTATCATAGAAATATATCTTACGCGCAAACTTCAATTCATTGCGCAGATTCCTACTGAACGACCCTAAACGAAAGATGACCTGCGACTGCTCCAACAGAACGATATAACTACTTATCGTCTCCTTGTCTAATCCGACAACCTGCGCTAACTCATTGTAACTAACTTCGCTACCCATCTGATAAGCCAAAGCCTGCAACAGTTTAAGCAGTTTCTCCGGTTTCTTGATACGCTCCCATTGCAAGACATCCTTATACAAGTAACTATCCGCCAACTGCGAGAGAATTCTCTTTTCTTCACCAGGATGACACACCACATCTGGATACGCCCCATACACCAAACGCAACGGCAGATGGGTACACTCATTAAGCATACCGAAATATGCCTGCAACTCACCAAAAGACAACGGATATAACTTATACTCAAACTTCCTACCTGTCAACGGCTCGTTGATACGATTAGCCATCTCTAATGCAGAACTACCTGTCACCAACAACTGAACATCAGGCATATTATCCGTGATAAGTTTCAGTTTCAGACCTACATTCTCAATGCGTTGTGCCTCATCAATAACTATGTATTGATAGCCACCAAACAGACTCTGCAATCGAGCAATAGTGAGGTTCTGCACTATATTCCTATTGTCCATATCATCCGCATTGAGCCACAACGTATGCTCTCTGTCATGGATAAGATCTTTCAACAGAGTCGTCTTTCCCGTCTGACGAGCACCGATTAGCACCAGAGCCTTGCCTTTGTGCAGCTGTTCACTTAGAATAGATGATAGTTTGCGAGGTATCATAGTTTATAACTTGCTATCGTTTCGAACAAGCTATCGTTGGTAACTTGTCATTGTTGGAACTTCTCACAAGCATATAATGTCCTATTATTAAACATATTGCTTCTTCTATTTCACTCGCAAAGGTACAACTTATTCCTAATACACGCAAGAGAAAAGTGTAATTTTAGCGATTACAACCGCCAAAAATCATAATATTTGGCGATTACACCCACCAAATATCACAACATACAGCGGAGAGAACTATCTGGAAAGAGTCCAGGTTTGAACCTTTTATTTGTGATACATCCGTTTAAGTTTACGGATTACACGGTGGTAGAAATCTACAGGATAGAGCAAGAACGCACCTAAACGATACTTTGACGAAGCAAGAAGTTGATGACATCGTTCCACTTCTTTGTCATGATGAGACTGAATAACACACATGTGATAATCACAACCTGACTCAAGCAACTGCCGAATATGTGGGTCACTAATCACCATCAACAAACGACTGCACATAGACAATTCCGACGCTTTCATTTTGATGTAATTGGGATTGGTGGACCATATTCCACTACCTACACGATACACAGCCATTGTCTCTGGCATCTTATAGATATCACCTTGTTCGGCAGTCAGCACCCAGAGAGGATAATCCACAGGCAACACACGACCCATCGTATATAGTTTGTCCCACACAGTAGGAACATTACGTATCACAACCGATGGAGTATGGATATAATTACCCATTGTTACCAAGTCCTCAATAGTAGTACGTCCTTGCATATCTCTCTCATCATCAGGTAGTTGTACCCCCCCCCTGTTGACAAATAGAAAGATTGATACGATGAAAACAGAGACTATACTCAGGATTAGCCTCCAAGAAGTCAACCTGTCGTTGCAGTTTCTGCGGGTCAGTCCAATAGTCATCACCTTCACAGAATGCCACATACTTACCCCTTGCACGCGGGGCTTGAATAATGGACCACATACTATGCTCACGCTTCGAAAACTGATTCTCCTTTTGATAGATAGGTAAAAACAAGTCGGGATACTTCTCTGTGTACTCTCGAATAATATCAGCAGAATGGTCAGTAGAAGCATCATCGTTTATGATAACCTCTATAGGAAAACTGGTCTTCTGCATCACAATGCCATCAAGGCATTCACGCAAATACGGCTCATGATTATAAACATCACAAAAGACGGAAACTAATGGAGTGGACATATGTACTCGTGGATTAATTACAAGAGGTAGAGAATAAATTCAATACACCTTTATTTCTTGGCTTAATCGCGTGGCAGGGGATGCCGGCATAGATAGTCCACGCCTCGGTGGAGGTTTTGCAGAGCGACATAGCACCTAACACACTGCCTTCTGCCAGAGTAACTGCGGGGAACACTACACTACCCGCCCCCACCTGTGCATAACGGCACAGACGCACCTCACCGCCCGTGACATGCGTCAGTGCAGGGGCATGGACAGGACCAACGAGATAGTCCCCGCCGAAATCGTCAATAGCACTATATATCGTACTACGAGACGACAGACCCGTGTAGTCTTCCAACACAATACCCATGGCCCCATACAGCGCACAATAGGCAGCGATATGAATATGCGAACCAAGTGAGATATGTCCCGACAGAATACAGAAATCATCTATCCGCACATTGTCCCCGATACGGATATGCTCAGGCGAGTAGAGGCGCGCATAACGACTGATAAGGACATCCTTACCATAGGCAGCCAGACCTAAGGTGGCGAGTTCGTGCTCTGTATAGAAAGAGGACATAAAGATGAGTATTAGAATTGATTATTTCTTAATGCAGTCAATGACACGACGGATATCGTTGTCAGAAAGAGCATGGTGCATAGGAAGGCAGATGATGGAGGCAGCCATGCAGTGAGCATTGGGCAGATTTTCGGGTGCAGCAGAGGGTAGCCCGCGATAGGTAGAGAACTCGCTGATGAGCGGGTAGAAATAGCGGCGACCAAACACATTAACACGCTTCATCTTGGCATACAACTCATCACGCGTCATACCATACTGCTCGGCATCGACCAAGATAGGGAAATAGGAACAGTTCCAATCATAATCCTGCTCCGGCTGCAGCAACTGTTTCTCGCAATCGAACAGCGTGACGCCCCGCACGCCCTGCAAAGCCCGTACATACTTGCGTGCTACCTCTTTGCGGGCAGCGATAGCAACATCAATATAACGTAAATTGAGCAGTCCGTATGCAGCACGTATCTCATCCATCTTGGAGTTGATACCGGGAGCTACAACAGTGACCTCATCATGGAAGCCGAAGTTCTTCAGGTCATCGATACGGCGTTTGGTCTCAGCATTGGGCATTATCATAGCACCGCCCTCGACGGTGTTATAGACCTTGGTGGCGTGGAAAGAGAGAGTACTCATATCACCTGCAGTCAAAATACTCTTACCATGTACACGCACACCAAAAGCATGGGCGGCATCGTAGATAACCTTGAGTCCATAGGTATCGGCTATTTGCTGAATGCACTCGGTGTCGCAAGGCTGCCCATAGACATGCACAGGCATAATAGCCGTAGTGCGGGGTGTGATGGCAGCCTCTATCTTACTGGGATCGAGATTACCGGTCTTGGGGTCAATATCCACGAACACTGGTTTGATGCCATTCCACCATAGAGCATGTGTCGTAGCAACAAAAGAATAAGGCGTCGTGATGACCTCACCTGTGATACGCAGGGCCTGGAGAGCAGTGATGAGCGGCAGAGTGCCATTGGTGAAGAGTGAGAGGTAGTCCACACCGAGGTATTGGGTAAGAGTAGCCTCTAACTGCTGGTGGAAAGAACCATTGTTAGTTATCCATTTGTTGTCCCATATCTGCTGCAGATAGGGCACGAACTCATCCAACGGCGGAAGTAATGGCAAAGTAACGGTTATTTGATTATTATCCATCTCAGTGTCTAATGCAATTTGGTTTCTGTATAGTCAAACTTAGGAGTAACATCTCCCGGCTCTTTACCCATCCAACCACCAACCTCTACAGGACGGGCATTCAAGGTAAAAGAGATTATATCTTGTTCATTTACCAATCCAACTATGTTGTTCCGTTGTTCAAAAGACATAAAGTCTATAGAGAACATTCCCCAGTTAAAGAACTCAGCAGGGATATGGCATATCTGCTCATATTCGCCTGGCTCATGGTGGCACTCATAGCACCGGCCGGCACCCGTCGTAGAGAACATACGCTCACCTTGCTCGTTCTTGACATGTAGGGTTATCCAGAACTTATCCATCTCACGCATAAGGCGATAGCGCATCACAATCTCTAACGCATCGGTAACATGCATGACATCAGTATAATCACCACCCGTCGGACGCACACCTATCTCTAACAGTTCAAAACCGTTACGGCTGTATTGAGGTTCATCCCATACCTTATGATTGTCAATAGCACTGTCACCACGAAGATAATGAGTGACAATAGGGTCAATGTCACCTTGGTCAATGAGTTGTCCGTTCTGTAGGATGACACCATGTCTGCAGAGACTTTTGATACTCGTCATGTTATGACTAACGAACAGCACAGTGCGACCTTCGCCGCGAGAGATGTCATTCATCTTGCCAATGGCTTTCTTCTGAAACTCAGCATCACCAACCGCCAACACCTCATCCACCACCAATATCTCTGGATCAAGATGTGCAGCCACGGCAAAGCCTAAACGAACCATCATACCACTACTGTAACGTTTCACAGGCGTATCCAAGTATCGCTCGCAACCCGAGAAATCAACTATCTCATCTAACTTACAGGAGATCTCTTGTTTGGTCATGCCCAATATGGCACCATTCATATAGATATTCTCACGCCCCGTCATCTCCTGATGAAAACCCGTACCTACCTCTAATAGCGAAGCGATACGGCCATTGGCATAGATAATACCCGTAGTAGGAGCAGTAACCTTACTGAGCAGTTTCAGCAGCGTACTCTTACCCGCACCATTCTTGCCAATGATGCCAACCACATCTCCCTGCTCGACCTTGAAGTTTATGTCACGCAACGCCCACACATATTCGGAGTGTCCCTTGGAGGCACAGTCATTAACCTCACCAACCTTCAGGTAGGGGTCTTCACGACGCAAGATAGCAGTCTGGAACCAACGGTCAAGATCGTGGCTCAACGTGCGTGTGGAAACAAGCCCCAAACGATACTGCTTACTGATATGGTGGAATTCAATAGCAGTGGACATACAATACTCTTTCTATTTATCCCGCAAAGTTACGGGAAAAATGATAGATATACAATAGGAATAGTCTTTTATACGTTACTCTTCTTCGTACACCAAACATACATTATCTACCCACAACATATTTCCTTCGTGGGCACGAAAAGCACCGGCACAGCCGGCCGACATCATTAGGATGATATGTGTCGGCTCATCTAAACTGTACCCTACCTCGTTAATTTCCATCATCTTCCCCTTCGAGTTGAGTGCCATCATCTTGGTGTAGTTCAGCCCCTCATACTCCTTAAAGTCTGGGTCATTGGTGATATTCCCCCAACGGATAGGTATCTCGTGACCGTTGACCCATTCAGGAATGGAAGAGCAGACATGCTCGCAACCCGTAGCCACACGGCGGGCGTATATCTCTCCCGTCTCAGGGTCTTCCCAACGATATTGCAAGAAAGCAAATATCTCGGCGCAGTCGTGTACGCCATCAATACGCACAGGCTTATCACGGCGGGTAGAAGTGATATAGGTAGAGTCAGAAATGAGTGCTTTATAATCTAATCGCAGTGCTACTGGATGTTTGGTAAAAGGCACACCGAAATTGACCACAGTATAGGGTTTCCACTTACCAATGATACCAACAGGCTCTATCTTTGTCCCCGTATAGATAGTCCCTGCCACAATAGCGTATATATCACCAATCTTCACATGTGTCATGTTGCACCTCAATCGGCAACAATAGCCGTTACCTCTCTTCTCTGGACAAACAGAACCATCAGCACCTGCCTCTACGATGACTTTCGCGTAAGCCTCACTACATGCCCACGGGTTACCGGGAACAGGCTCATAGGCAATGTTCCCATAGATGGTATCATTCGGACCTAAAGTGTGGAGTATCTTGGTTTGACCACCTAATAGCCCGGACTCTTTAATATAACGTACTGTCCAAGTGTCCATGTCTCCGTAAGGCAGAAGTTCCACTCTGCGTTCTGCAAAAACAACTAAGGCGCACAACACGAACGCCACAAAGAATATAACTTTCTTCATATACTATTGATTATCTTTATTCTCTTTATTGTCCTTAGGGGGAAATGCCCACCGCATGAAACGCGTCACGAAGATACGCCAATTGGCGAAGGTATGTCCCCCTTTCAACTCCAAGTACTCGTACTCCACACCCATTGCTTTCAGTCGTCGCGCAAAAACTCGAGCGTCAGATCGGAACATCCAGTCATTCTCGCCATCGCCCACCCAATATCGTTTATGCAGCAGGCTATCACTGTCTTGGTCGGGAAGTTGGTGCTTCGTCACGACAGGCGAGAACATCCCTACATAGGCATAGGTGCTGTCGTCCCTGTTGGCGATATTCGCTGCTTGCCGTGCTCCGCATGACAGACCCGCTATGGCATTGGCGGTATGCTGCACAGCATAATGCGCATAGACATACTGCTCTATCTCGTAGAACTGCACCTCGAACTTACCTCGCAACACCTCCCCGTAGTTGAACACATTGGTCGATTCCACATGCTCTTCATTCTTGGGAGCAGACAACAGACAACGGGGCATGGCTACCACTACCGGTCGTATCGCATCTTGCTGTATCAGATTGTCCAATATATTCTTCACACGTCCTTGCTCCACCCAGTTGCGCTCATCGCCATTGATACCATGCAGCAAGAATAGCAACGGATAGGTAGCGGTGTCTTGGTACTGATACGGCAGATACACCATCATCCGATAGGTCTGTCCGCTCTTCCCTGCGAAGCGTATCACCTCCACTCGCCCCTGTTCACGTGCAGGCTTGTATAGCCCGACCTGCTCCGTACCGTCAATGAGCAGCACGCTCCGCCGTTTGTTACGCACCCATATCGAGTCAGGGTTCATTGGATCAGTACGACGCTTGCCGTCAACAATGAGTTGATAGGTATATAACTCCGGCGTCAGTGCTCGTTGAGTGGTACATTGCCATACACCGTCCCGCACCTCACGCATACGCTTACTCACCTGCATCCCTGCAAAACTGAGATCCTCTTTCGGTAGCATACAACTGCCTCGTAGCGACACTCTCAATGCCGTAGAATCAACATACGTGAACGTCACCGTACTATCGGCATTGAGTGCATAAGACACATATCCTCTATGTTCTTGCGCCCATGTCTGAATAGCGGGTATTGCCAAGACAAGAAACAAGAGGTGTGTCAGTCTGATCTTATTGCACATGATATTGCTCTATCGCACTCACTACCAATGTCACAATATCATCCGCAGCATGTGGATTTGTATTATCGCGCTGCGCTTGTAACATGTTCTCACGCATCGTATTATCTTCACATAAGCGAACAGCTAAGTCCGCCTGCTCCTCTACCGTAGTCGCCGTGCATGACATCCCATGTGCGACAAAGAAGTCTATATTATGATTCTCCAACCCGGGGATAGGGTCTGTATGTACAATGGGAATATTCTTGATGCAAGCCTCCGTACTGGATATACCTCCGGGCTTTGTCAACAACACATCTATGGCATCCATCAGTAGAGAAATCTCCTTGGTATAGGCAATAGACACAACACGCCGTTCTTGAGCAAAACGTTTTGATATAGTACGATAGGCATTCTTATTACGACCACAGACACAGATGACCCTGTCATCAACATGGCTATGATCCAACATCTCCTTAACTAATTTCTCCATGTCACCATGCCCCATAGACCCTCCCATAATTAAAAACCACCGGCTATCCTCTGTTGTCGTAGGTAACTTAAACTCACGATTGACCTTCACACGTGACTCTGACTTGGACACACGATCTGCAAACTTAGATTCTATGACCGGTATCCCTAATGGATATAGTTTGGAAACTTCTATATGTTTGTTGATATACTCATCTATCAAGTCACGATGAGGAATAACATAACCGTCTAACTCAGTTTCTGATATAAAAGGGATACACGTATAGTCCGTCGCTATGTAGTAAGATGGAATGTATAACATCCTGTGCCGCCGCAGATATGTCAGCGTTTCGGACGGGTACAAATGCGGACACACTACAGCATCATACCCTCCTCGGACAATAAAATCCATAAGCCGCTTAGCGTACATCGCATTGAACATATAGACAGGTGATTTCTCTTTGTCAAGTAAATCATCTATACGATCACCCGTGTTATACATCCAACGAAACAAATTGCTCTTGGCAGCAAACAGATAAAACTTGGTCGCAAAGTTGGAGAACTTATGCCCCGCTATAGCCAAAGTATCAATAATATCACTCTCTATGCCGCGTGTCGAAAAGGCGGCCTGTATGGCTTTAGAACATGAATTATGTCCCTCTCCTGTATTGCTCGAACAAATTAGTATCTTCATGTGTGTCTATTTGGCAAACCACGCAGAGTACGCTGCAAAGGTACAACATTTTTCATGCCTTCCAAAATAAGTACGCCTTTTTCATAAAATAGCATACTAAATACGTAAAGAAAGCAACACCCCTTAGTGTCTTATTTAACCTTTATGTTATCAAAACCCTTACCAAAGACTCCAGTCACATTTGCTTGACTGACAAAGGCATTGGGATCTATACTTTTGATGATGTGCAATATCTGTTGACTCTCATACTTACGTGCTAAAACAGTCACTACATGAATAGGCTGCTGACTATACCACCCCTTCCCCTCTATAATCGTCACACCCCGTTGCACTGTCTGATTGATAGCCGTCGCTATCTCCGCATACTTGGAAGAAAAGATAAAAAACTGCACAGATTGTCGGAAATGAGAAATCACCCAATCAACCGCAGCCGTATAACTAACGGTCATGCACAGACCATATAGAATACGTTTTATCTTAAAATCCATCACATCCATACCGGGAGTGTAAAAGTTATCAGGGACAGGAAGAAAATAACTGCTTGCAATGATAACAGCATCACATAAGACCATGACCCTGCCCAAAGATACATCTCTGTACTTATTGATTATCATTGCTAAAATATCCGTACCTCCCGACGAGCCGTTGTTGAGCATCACAATACCTAAACCCATACCAAAGACCACACCGCCAACTAAGCATGCTGATACCGGATCCTCTATTAATGGTGTCGTACGCAGTGGTATCACCCGATACCAAAAAGCCAATGCCAACACACCTACAATAGTACGAACACAAAACTTCCACCCTACCGTCAGAATAGCAATGACCAGGAGTATGACATTTATCGTCAACGAACTCAACCAAATCGGTATCGCTCCGCCATACTCACCAAACATAGACGGGAACAGACCTTGTGTAGCATAAAAAATGATAGAGCATATACCCGTCAATCCGCCACCTACAACATTGTGAGGAATAAATATCCAATTCACCATTAAGGCGAACGGGAATAGTGCCAACACTATAAATATGTATTCGCGGGTAGTCCGCCACGGATTACCTCCGGCATTACCAATGAGGTAAGAGGAAACACCACACTCGGATATGGATGCGCGGGACATGATATGGTTGGTATTAGACATTATACTCGTTGGGGTACCCTCCGTAACTCACACAAAGAAAAGTACCCGCTGATTAGGCATGCTCCCTTATAGATGCGAAACCCTGTCCAAAGACACCTTTGGTCTGGCTCTCACTGATGAAAGCATCTGGATCAATCTCACGTACTATACGAAATATCTTACTACTCTCACTACGCTTAGCCATAATGGTGATTATCTTGCAGGGCTGACGGGTATAGCCACCCTCACCATCTATCAGCGTCACACCACGATGCAGGTCTTTCAGAACAGCCTGCGTTATCTCCTCGTACTTCTTGCTGAAGATGAAAAACTGAATGGATTGTCGTGCACGACCCATAGTCCAATCGACAGCATTAGAACACATGAACGTATAACACAAACCAAAGAGTACTTTCTCCACACTATTCACCTCCGGCAAAAAATAGGCACTGGATATGATTATCAAGTCACACGCCAAAAGAACACGACCTATAGGGACCTGACGGAACTTATGAACAATCATAGCCACTATATCCGTACCACCCGTGCTGCCATTGTTCAAAAATACCAATCCTAAACCACAGCCGTTAAACAACCCCGCCAATATAACAGCCATGAAAGGGTCTTTCAGCAAGGGCTCTGAAGCAATAGGGACCAACTTGAGCCACAACGTCAGGAAAAAGACACCATACACGGAACGAACACAGAACTTCCACCCTACTACCTTGATGGCAATCGCTAATAATATAACGTTAATCACCAAAGAACTGAGCCAAATAGGTACAACAGTTCCTGTAGCAAAATAAATAATTTCGCATAGACCTGTCAACCCTCCGCCAACAATAGCATGCGGAACCAATATCTTATTGACAACCAAAGAATAAGGAATAGTGGCAATGGCTATCATAAAGAGCTCCTTTGCCTCAATGATAGCATGTCTGTACTTACTACGCCGTAAGCGATTTTCAACTGTATTGATAGGATTGGTCATACAAAAAAGAACTCCATACCCTCTTTTCCCGAAGAGAGTATGGGGCTGTATAATGTTATTTGTTCAATAGGAATGTAGCAATGAGGTTCCTGTCACCCCAACCATTATCCACACGAGCCACAGGTATCCAGAACTTATTGTCTTTCACCCACTGGGTAGGATAAGCCGCTTTCTGACGACTATAGGGATGAAGCCACTCATCCGATACCACTTCATACTCAGGATGCGGTGCATTGAGCAGTACATTGTCCGACTTGTCGGCAACACCACTCTCTATCTCCGCAATCTCAGCACGTATAGTCAACAAGGCGTCAATAAACTTGTCCAACTCTTGCTTGCTCTCACTCTCCGTCGGCTCAATCATCAATGTACCGTGAACAGGGAAAGACAAAGTAGGCGCATGGTATCCGAAATCCATCAGTCGTTTGGCAATATCCGACTCGGTGATGCCAATAGCATGGAACTGACGACAGTCAAGTATCAACTCATGTCCTACCCGACCATGGACACCCGTATAGACGATACCGTACGCATCTTTGAGTTTCGACGCCATATAGTTGGCACTGAGGATAGCAGCCGCCGTAGCCTCACGCAATCCTGCCTCACCCATCATACGTATATAACCGTATGAGATAAGAGCCATATTGGCATTGCCATACAGCGCACTTGACACACGGTTCTTATCTTCCGTCGGCATACAAGGAACAAGATGCTTGGCACAACATATGGCACCCACACCGGGACCGCCACCTCCATGAGGACTGGCAAAGGACTTGTGTAAGTTCAGGTGGCAGACATCTGCACCTATCGTTCCGGGGTTCGTGTATCCTATCTGTGCGTTCATATTCGCACCATCCATATACACCTGACCTCCACAGTCATGTATAACCTGACACATCTCACGGATAGCCATCTCAAATATGCCATGTGTAGAGGGATAGGTAATCATGCATCCTGCCAATTGCTCTGCATTCTCTTCGGCTTTCTGACGCCAATCTGCTAAGTCGGTGTTACCATTCTCGTCACACTTGACAACCAACGGGATAAAACCTGCCTGCACACACGAAGCGGGATTGGTACCATGAGCAGATGCAGGTATCAATAGGATATTACGTTGCGCTTGCCCTTGCTGGCGCAAATACTCCCGTATAGTTACCAATCCGGTGTATTCACCTGCAGCACCCGAAGTCGGTTGCAGATTGCATGCTGCAAAACCGGTGATAGTTGCCAATTGTTGCTCCAAATCTTCCATAATCTCACGATATCCCTCAACCTGATTGGACGGAGCCAACGGATGCACGTTCATAAATCCGGGGAAGGTCACAGGTATCATTGCAGCGGCAGGATTCAACTTCATAGTACATGACCCGAGAGGAATCATGGAATGGGTCAGACTGATGTCTTTGCGCTCTAAACGCTTCAGATAGCGCATCATCTCAGTCTCTGTATGATAGGACTGGAAGACATCTGCCTGCAAGTAATCCACAGGACGAACCTTCTCCTCCGCAATAGCCCACAGATTGGCAAAAGCATCTTCCGAATCCTCATATTGCGCCATATTACCACTCACCTGCGCAAACAAGTCCATGATATCATTCATATCGTCCACCGTCACAGTCTCATCAATACTCAACCCTATCCAGCCACTGGCATCGTAGTACAAGTTAATGCCCATACTCTCTGCTATATCACGCACCTGCTGTACGGTTGAGTTGACAGGTCTGATCTTCAGAGTGTCAAAGAACTCGGTATTCTCCTGCTCAAAACCATAGGCTTGTAACATCTCACTCAAATAGACAGCCTTGCCATGTATCCCCTCTGCTATCTCTCGGATACCTGCGGCACCATGATAGACACCGTACATCCCCGCCATGACTGCAGATAAGGCCTCTGCTGTACATATGTTAGAGGTGGCCTTCTCACGCTTGATATGCTGCTCGCGCGTCTGCAGAGCCAAACGATATGCCGGATGATCATGCGCATCTTTGCTCAAACCGATGATGCGGCCGGGAAGCTCACGCTTATACTCCTCACGCGTCGCCATGTAACCTGCAGTAGGACCACCAAAACCCATCGCCAAACCAAAACGTTGTGCCGTACCACACATGATATCCGCATCTACAGGCTTCAGCAATGCCATACTCATCAAATCAGCAATGACTGCTACCTTCATACCGGCTGCATGACAATCTGCTATGAAAGCACTATAGTCTTCTACCGAACCATCTGCATTAGGCAACTGCATAATAGCACCAAAGAAAGCACCGTTCTTGGCAAGCCACGCGGCATCCACCTGCTCATAGTTGACCATCACCAACTCTATCCCCTGTCCCGCAGCACGCGTACGCATCACACTCAATGTATTGGGGAATATGCGCTTATCCACCAACACCTTATGTACGTCTGCCTTCACTTGCTCACGTGAACGTAAGTTACGCATCATCGTCACAGCCTCAGCAGCCGCAGTAGCCTCATCCAACAGACTACAGTTAGCCAACGGCAGTCCTGTCAAGTCTGCTATCATCGTCTGGAAAACAAACAAAGCCTCCAAACGCCCCTGACTAACCTCTGCCTGATAAGGAGTATAAGAGGTGTACCATACCGGATTCTCAAGGATGTTGCGCTGGATAACTGCAGGGGTTATGGTGCCATACCAACCACGCCCTATATAAGAACGAAACATCTGGTTCTTCTGCGCCATCTGATACATGGTACTCAGATGTTCCTGTTCTGTCAGAGGCTCATCCAAGTCCAACGGCTCAGATAATAGGATATCACCCGGCATAGTCTGAGCTATCAACTCATCTACACTGTTAGCACCAATGGCAGCCAACATCTGCTGCTGCTCAACATCAGCAAGGCCTATATGCCTTGATTTAAGGTAGTTTGTTTTCACAATATCGTTTTTTATTCCTGATAACGGCGGCAAAGGTACTACTTTTAACCAACATACACAACCAGCCTGCATTTTTTGTCTTGCACCTGACAACTGCCCCTAAAAACCACGCCGACGGAACAAACACCATATATGTCACGTAATTGACCTAATAACTACGGTAGATATACGGTTGATACACGGTTGATACACGGTAGATATACGGTAGATACACGGTAGATAACATATACTACTACCGGGGAATTACCTATAAAGTGGTACTGTTGTCCGTGTTACCGCACAAGCCTTCCACGACGCTATCGCACAAGACAAAATACAAAATCCAACAGATTGGAAACGCTCATTGGGCGTATTTACCTTATCGAAGCCGTGATACTTTCGATAATAGTAACGGCGGTCTTGCGTGGGATACGGATAGACTGTGCCGCGGCTATCATATCTTCGACGGTCGGATTACCCTTTCCCATCACCGATGTGGCGTGTTCACTGTTGTAGCCCTGCTCGCAGCGGGTCAAGTCGTATGCCGGAGCCAACGCCCATTTGCCCTCGTGACAGATAAAACTGAAGTTCTTGGCGTGGTCGTCTTTGTTGCCGATGAGCACATTGAACACCATGCGCCGAAACATCTGTTCCACTTGTGCGGGGTCCTGCGTCAGGTAACCTGTCAATGCCAAAAGCGTCTTATAGTCCGTCTTCGGCGGATGGATAGACTCATGCAGCAGTGCCGCTGCCGTCGCCACATGGTATCGCTGTCCGTCGGAAGCGATGTCGAACCGCCGGGAAGCGAAAAACTGCCCGTCTATCAGCCGGTAGTCGGAGACTTGTATGCCGCTCGCCTGTGCTAATTGGTTGTAGCGGAACTCATCTTGCCCCATACCCTGCGGGTCGTAGGTGTGCCGAAACTTCACTAACCAATGCCCCGACTCATCGGTCAGAAGACACTTGGGGCGGCAGCCTCCGCTGTTGCCGCTGTTGAAATAAAGCACATCCGCATCTTGGGTATTCCGCTCTTGAAATACATCCAACGCCAACTGCTGTAAGGTATGCAGTTCGGGCAGTGTGCGATTGCCGCTCAGGGTCTGCTCGGGAACATAGCACAACGCTCCCATACCCCTGCTGCCGACAATGCTGAGCCGCTGCAGGGGTGTGAGTAACATATCGTCCACGCCCTGATTGCGTAACATACGGTTGAGCAGATATCGTCCGTACCCGTCGGGCAGACTATCCTCAAATATACCGAAGTTCCCATAGAATGGTGTCGGCGCAGCAATAAACAGGTCAGGCTTGAGCGGCAAATCGAGTGGCGAGATAGAGAACCCGTCGTGCAACCAGTCCTTGCTATACTGAAAAGTGCAACGCCTCCCGTCGGCGGTGGTGGATAGTGTCCCTACGCACCGGTCATGGTAGAGTACTGACAATCTATTTATGGAACTGATTTCGACCATGCTTGCGATGCTTATTGCTGTTGATGGTTTCTAACTCCTCCATAGTCTTATAGATAGGCTCTGCCATCACTTGTTTCAGTTGTTCCTTGTAGCCTAATGCCTTGCAGAGTGCTGCATACTGCCGCAGAGAAATGGTATGTTGCGTCTCGAATTTGGCAATCGTAGGTACCGGCACCCCGCTCATCATCGATAGCGCCTCACGCGAAAGAGTACGCTCCAAACGACGCTGCCGCAACTGCTCCGCCATACATCGCAGTATATCCTGCTCCGACTCGGTATCGAAAGTGTATAGTAAATTCATACTATCATATTTATTATTACTGCTGTATTACTGTTTCAGATATGATTATATCTATTTCTCCGCAAATCTCGTGCCAAAGGTATCGTTATAACCAATCCATGGTTATGGTCTTTATCTGAACAGTATACTGATCCAATAGACACTACTCCTCTGCTACTCTATGCTCAAGAGCATGCCAGAGGTTATCATCTGGTACGGGAGCCGTGATAATAATAGGCTGCTTGCTGACAGGGTGTATGAACTCGACCTGCCGCGCATGCAAGGATATACCGCCATCAGGATTACTACGCTTGGCACCATACTTGAGATCGCCCTTGATAGGACACCCTATAGCCGCTAACTGACAACGTATCTGATGGTGACGACCGGTCTCTAAGTTGATTGCAACAAGTGTATAATGATCCCCATGTGCTATCGTCTTGTACGTAAGAACAGCCCTTTTGGCTTCTTTGTCTATAGGCTGCCCATCCTTACCCAACCTTGCTATATACGATTTATTCTGTTGCTCATTACGAACTATGTAGTTCTCTAACCGTCCCTCTGCAGGTTGAGGTGACGACTGAGTGATGGCCCAATACGTCTTGCGTATCTGTTCGTGTGACTTGAACATCTCATTGAGTCGGGCAAGTGCCTTACTCGTTCTGGCAAACAGCACTACCCCACTCGTGGGTCGATCAAGACGATGGGTGACACCCAAAAAGACCTCACCCGGCTTCTGGTACTTCTCCTTGATATACGCCTTCACCAACTCAGACAAAGGTCTATCACCCGTCTTGTCGCCTTGTACTATCTCATTACACGTCTTGTTTACGGCAATGATATGATTGTCCTCATATAGCACTGTCATCGTTTCTTATGTTTGTCAAGTCTGTATATATCTCCCGTAAAGGCACCATCACAAAGTCACGCTGTTGCATATACGGATGAGGGAGCGTGAGCGTATGATTAGACATGCGCACAGGCAAACCATTGTCATCATAGTAGAGCAACAAGTCAATATCAATTATACGATCGTGATACTCCCCATCCACAGATTTGGAAGTCCTACCCATAGACTTCTCGATAGACTGGGTCACACGAAGCAACTGCAAGGGGGCAAGCGTCGTATGATACGATACAACGATATTCTCAAACTCATTGGACGAAACAAAGCCCTGGGGTTGACTATGATATACCGACGAGCAGCGGATCTGTTGCCCGACACGTGAGTCTAACCACTGCAAAGCGGTACATAGGTTAACCGCACGATTGCCTAAATTAGTGCCAATACCTAAGTAACAAGTCATCTTGTCTGAGCGACAGAAATAAATTGATACTGAATAGCCTCACCCATAGTAACAAGCATGTAGCATGGCTTCTCATCTTTATCTTCCATCGAGTCCACAATAATGCAAGTCAAATCCTTGTATTGCGTCACCTCTCTCGAGTGATCATGTCCCGTCCACAACATCTCTATATGATGCTTGTTAAACAGGTTCAGAAGACTATACGTTTCTTCCAAGGTATAATTGGATGTATGACCTTGAGAGGAGTCACGTTTGAAGAAACAGGTGTGAGTACATACCACACGATGGCGGAAAGGTTGCTCATCTGCCCATTGTAGCAACTGCTTTAACCACGCCAACTGCTTGCTCCCTATCGTACCTTCAGAGGAGTCGAGAACAACAAACAAGTCTTGTTGACCCGATGGGGTGTTGACAGTGAAATAATAAGAACCCGTCTTCCAATACTTCAGAAACACGTTCCATTGGTTGAAATATATATCATGGTTCCCCACTAAAGCCATCAACGTGTCATGCTTGGTTGCGTTATGGGGAATATCAGTCAATGCCGTTGCCATATACTCAAAGTGATTCTGTGCGTTTATCAGATCACCCAAATGTATGGCCACTGGACATAGCACATCAGCACGATAAGCACGTATGAAGGTCTCCCAGTTATTACGTGAGAAATCTACATGCGTATCCGTACATACATATACACGATAGTCGTCCTGAGGTGCAGCGATAGCGGCAAAACCATGTTGCTCATTGTAGGCTTGTGAGTCTTGGAAACGACGATCGATATTGGGAGATGAACCCGCAACCATACCTACAACATCCAGATTAGTACTATCAGGGTCACACGCGGTGAACGAGAACAGAATAGCAAACGAAAATAGAAGATAAGCCTTTTTCATAATCGTAATCATTAAGCAGTGATTAGAATCGATACTCTGCTCCTACACGCACTTCTGCACCATAGTAAGCAGCATTCAAATGGAACATACCCGTCGGTTTGCACTCCGCAGAGAGACGGACACGCCAGTGATCCGTAACATCATACCAACCACCCAACATAAAGAGAGGTTGCCATACTCTCTCTACCTGGTAGTTGTCCATATTGGCAACACACATACTGATATTCCATACCGATGCCTGTGGTCGCACGAATACCTCTACTCGGTAAAGCAAATTAAAGGGTTCGCAGATAATGGACTCCGTAGAATGCCATTCATAAGGTTGCGGAATAATAAAACGTGTGGACATGCCCAGTTGTACACTCACGTACTGCATACGGTATCCAAACGATAAGGTATTGACAGCCTCATTGACGGCATCAGAAGGGAATAGTCGGGCCATAATACGGTCTTCAAGAAATAGTTCACCCACAGGAAGAGCAAACTTGGGACGTAACTGAACACCCATAGCATACGTGTTAGCCGTACTCATGCGTACATTGGCTTGCATCTCAAAGTACGGGGTAACAGGCATAAAAGCATCTATGTCAAAGTTTCCCATAGAGCCGTAAGTCAAGTTATGCCCATAGCCTGCATGAAAGGAGATAGAATAAGTACTGTCCCCTGATTGAACCTGTGCCACTGCCATAAGTGGCATGAAAATGAGGAATAATAACGATTTCTTTTTCATAATTCTACAATGGTTATACCTGCTCCACCTCGGTCAATATCGCCATCATGAAAAGTGATAGTGCCTGTGCCTGAGCGTTGCATCAACTTCTGTCGTTGTGTGAGATATTCTCGTATCGTTTGTTTCAATGCACCCGTTCCTGTACCATGCAGGATAGTCACTTGTTCCGCACCTACCATGATAGCATCATCTATGTAGGCTATCGTTGCCTCAAGAGCCTCATCAGCACGCAAACCTCGTATATCCAACTCACGAGAGAAAGACAACTTGCGCCGGCGCATCTCATCCGCTATACTACTCGTCTTGAGCGTGCGGCTTGTTGTTGGAGACTCCTGAATGAGACGTGACGGATTCTTGGCCAACACCTTTAACTCACTCAGATCACGCAACACTTTGTCTTGTCTGACAGGTTTCGCGGGACTGACTCGCTTATCCGTTTCAGCAACGCGTGTCTTAAGCCGTTCGACACGTTTACGCGCCTGGAGGGTGGCATTCTTCTCTGCCTTTGCCTCTTTTATCTCACGTATGGTACGCTCTATAGTCGCATTACTCTGTTGGAGAATATCTGCAGCCTGTTGGTTGGCTTGGTCTATAATATCTTTACGCTTTTGCTTGAGCGAGGCTATCTCTGACTCGTAATAGGCTATCCGCTCCTCCAAATGCTTCTCGCGTTGGCGGATATTCTGACGCTTGTTCTCCCAATATCGCTTGTCGCGCGCAATGTCCTGCAGTTGCTTGTCATAGTCTATATGCTCCTCACCTACAATATCGGTAGCACACCGTATGATACTTTCGGGTAGCCCTGTCTGCCTCGCTATCTCGATAGCGAAACTGCTACCCGCTTGCCCTATGGACAGTTGGAAGAGGGGCTTGAATTGACCTCTGTCATACAACATAGCACCATTGACTATTCCCGGTGTGCGTTCTGCAAGATGTTTGAGATTGGTATAGTGTGTAGTGATCACTCCATAGGCACCTTGTTGATTTAACTGGATAAGGATAGCCTCCGCGATAGCACCACCAATGAGGGGTTCTGTACCTGTACCAAACTCGTCAATGAGCAAGAGAGTGTGCGTATCGGCATGACGCACAAAATACTTCATATTCCGAAGGTGCGAGGAGTAAGTGGATAAATCGTCATCTATAGACTGCTCATCACCTATGTCCAACATCAGTTGCTGAAATACTCCCGCCTCGCTGGCCTCATTGACGGGTACGGGCAATCCACACTGTAGCATATACTGCAGTATAGCAACCGTCTTAAGACACACGGACTTACCTCCGGCGTTCGGACCACTGATAACCAATATATGCTGCTCATCTTGCAGACGTAATGTGAGCGGTACGACAACCTTGTTCTGTTTGCAGAAGTTTAACCATAAGACCGGATGCCTCGCCTCTATCCAGTGGAGTTGGGGCTTGTCTGTTATGTTAGGTACGATGGCCTTTAGTTCTTGTGAAAAGAGAGCTTTGGCACACAAGAAATCCACATCGCCAAGAAAAGTACTCGCATGGAGTATGTCTGGAACGCACGGTCGGATAGTATCAGTTATCGATTGTAGAATACGCACACGCTCACGACGCTCCGCACCTTCCAACTCGCGTATGTGATTATTCGTCTCAACGACTTGTTGGGGCTCGACAAAGACCGTCTTTCCTGACGCAGACTCATCATGCACAATACCACCTATACGCCGTTTGTAGGCAGGAGGGACAGGAAGAACCAAACGTCCCTCACGCATCGTAGGAGCCACGTCTTTATCTAAGATACCTTCCGACTGAGCCTGGCGCAGTATAGCATTCAAAACACGGCCGACAGAACCTTGTGACTGCACTATCTCATGCCTTATACGCGCCAACTCAGGCGATGCAGAGTCCTTCATCTGCCCATACCGGTCCAAGATACGATCAACAGACAAAACAATATGCGTCAGATTGCCATCATCACCGGCTGTCCATCGGCTCAGTATAGGGAAACGTATTGTGTCAAGATTATGGAAGAAACGCTCTAACTCAACGACATAGTCAAGCGTCTTGCGTAGAGAGAACAGTTCTGCCTCGTCAAGGAACAATCCCTCAATACGTATGCGCGACAGAGACTCGCGCAAGTCATATATCTCACCTTGGGGAAACGATATCGATGCATCACTGTATATATCAGTCATCTCACGGACTTGCAAGAGAAGGTCTTGGATGGTATGATAGTCAGTCAACCAATGCATCGCGTCCACTCGCTCCTGACCGAGTGATGAGAGACAATGCTGGTGGAGGTTCGTGCGAATGACTTGAAAGTCAATCTTCTGTTCTATGTTATCCGGATATGTCACTACCCCAATAATCGAATATCTTTTAACACCTCTGCCTGCACAGCATTGTTGAGTTTCTGCACAATAGTGTATCGGCATTCAAAGAGTTGGGCACGCAAAGCCGCTGAATGGATATGGACGAACAACACCCCGTTCTTAACACGTATATCACCCGTCAGTTGGGCAACAGCAGAACCCAACACCTCCGGCCATACTTCAATAACCTTATGCTCCAACAACGGCTGCTCTAACGTAGTACCATGTATATACTCCGCCAACAACTCTCCTATGCTACGGGCTTTTTGCATGGCTTAACGCAGATCCAACCTCTGATAAGTAGTCAGTGGCGTACCATAGGGGATACCATTGATACTGTATAGACACTTCAGTTTGATACCATACTTCTGTGCTAACCCCCATGCTGTGTCACCGGGCTTGATATAACATGACGGATGCTTACGATCCGCACGACTCCTCTTTGCATAGATATACACCATATCCCCTGGCTCCAACTCTCGCATATCAAGCGCATCATTATAACGCCGCAAAGTACGCTCGTACATATTCAGAAAAGCAGCCAACGAGGCGAAACTCTCACCCGGCTCTGCCACAATGTATCTAACGCCATTGCGATACCCTGAACGATGATTATGGAACATGGACAGTTTCTCCATTGGAGGAGAATCATAATCTTCCAACTCTCCTTGGTCTGCAAAAGCAATAGTGGTATCAGCCACAGTATTCCACAACGTATCCTGTGCTGTGACAGCACCCGAAGCGATAAGTACCGTATCAAAGGTCAACTGTTGCAAGTCATACTGCTCGATGATACGTATCAGTTTCTCAGGATACTTGGGATCGGTTGCATAGCCGCAAGCCTTCAGCCCGTATGCCCAATTACGATAGTCGCCTATAGGCAAACTGAATAAACTCTCATACCGCTTACGTAGTAAAAACAACGAGTGATCCTCGTATGAACCAACAACATCGGCATAGCGACGGAAACACTCATTGGAACGGTCATCATCATAATGGTAGGTGCGACCCGGCCAATCAGATGTACACTTGATACCAAAATGATTATTAGCCTGCGTAGCCAACTCGGACTTACCTGCTCCTGACTCCAACAACCCCTGCGCCATAGTGATAGCAGCAGGTATGCGATGCTTGCGCTGCTGCTCTATAGCAAGGTCCTTGTACTTGGCTATATAATCGTAGTAGGTCGGACTCAAAGTTTGACCACACACACCCAACGACAACAGACAGACCGAGACAATAGGGAAAAGACGTTTCATACTGTTGATTTTGCCGCAAAGGTACAAAAACATTTGGATGTGAACAAGAAAATCACTACCTTTGCGGAGTTTTTAACAAGCAAGAGATATGAAGAAGTTTTATGTTGCTCTCTGTATGATAGCAGGTGTCATCGGCTGTACAGGTCCGCAAGGTCCCAAAGGAGACAAGGGGGACAAAGGAGACCCGGGAGTGGTCACAAAGATAGTTAATGTCACTGTACCTGCCAATGCCTGGACATATACCAACTATACCAACGAGAGCGGGGAACCGTTTGCAAATAACTATTTCTACAGTACGGTCAAAATGCCCGAGATTACCGAATCAGTGTTTGACTATGGTTCTGTAGCAGCCTACGTAGTGTATAACCGCACAACAAAAGATGCGTCACAACATCTCTTACCCTATACACGCCATTACGAAGAGAAACGCACCGATGGCAACTGGTACTACTATACCGAAACCGTAGATTGCACGTATGGCATCGGATGGATAGAGTTTAACTACCGCGCCAGTGATTTTGCGTATGAAGATGACACCTCTGTCAATCCTGTAGAAATGGATTTTCGGGTCGTCGTCAGCCAATAACACATATGACTTGTTATGGCGCCCATAACGCATAATAATGACGAAGTGATAGATATTGAGCGTTTGGCTCTACAACGTAATCGGTATCCCGACATGTCGGATGCCGATTTTCGTTTTATGCTCCAACAGATAGAGGGACGACAACGCACGAAACAGAAACTGCCCTCTTTCGCACTACTGCAGGGTTGGTGGTATCCCGTTCGTCTATCCTTGGAACAATGCTCCAACGAACTAACAGCGCAATATAAGTGCGAGATACTCGACAACCACCCGCTGCTGCAGTCCAAGAGGATAAATGATGATAAAAGGCGAAAACTGCGGGTGGCGGACTTGACGGGAGGATACGGAGTGGACTCGTATTTTTTTAGTCGTTGGGCAACACACGTTGACTACGTAGAGTGTGATGAAGAACTATGCCGCATCGCTGCACATAACTTCTCTACTTATGCAACCAACATCCATATTCATCACGGTTCAGCCGAAGAATTACTGACACAACTCCCCACTTGTGATGTCATCTACATAGACCCCTCTCGACGTAATAAGGATGGTGGGAAAGTATTCCGATTTGAAGAGTGTACTCCAAACCTGCTCAGCCTGCTCCCTACCCTTAAAACACATGCCAAGGTACTGTTGTTTAAGTTAAGTCCGATGTTGGACATCACATCCGCCTTACGTGGTCTGGATGGGTATGGCATAGCATGGGACGTGCATGTGGTCGCAATAAATAACGAGGTAAAAGAAGTATTACTGCTATCCGGGAGTACAAACAGCACGCAAACTGCAGTCAATATCATCTCACACCATGGACATATAGAAAGACAAACTGTTTGTGCCAATATCAATGCAATAAGGAACAATACGATACCCGCCTATGCCGATCGGCTGAATAAATACCTCTACGAGCCAAATACAGCCATTCTGAAGGCTGGTATGTACCATTGGGTAGAAAAGTATGCTGTGACCAAACTTAGCGCAAACACGCACTTATATACGTCTGACAAAAGGCTTGGCGATTTCCCGGGGCGTGCATGGCGTGTTGTCGGTACGAATATAAAACACGTGCAAGACATACGCAACATAACTGCTGAGGGCGTATCAATAGTAACACGCAACTATCCGCTCACACCGGAACAGATACGCAAAAAGTTCAAACTTCATGATGGAGACAACTACTACCTGATAGGAGCACGACTCGGAAACAAACCGACACTGCTCTTATGCGAACGCCTGCAATAAACACTCAACTCTAAACTCTAAACACTCAACACAAAAAAAACAGCCCGACAATTTGTCGGGCTGCCGAAACGAGGCTATTAGATATTTACTATGGTACAAGCCTGATTACTCAACCTTCGTACCAAGAACATTGTAACGCTCATCCCCTTTGACAATAATCAGTTGACCACGCACTGCATCATAGTACTTGAACGCAGCAACCTTCTCAACGCCTATATTATCAACAGCAGTCTCATCTACACATAGGGTGTAGCGACCTGCACTGTAGTCAACATTAACAACCGAGTCTGCAGTCAAAGTGATGTTAGGATTATCTTCCCAAATATCAGCACCCGTCGAATCCTTTCCTAAAATCTGGATTTGGTTAGACCAGTCAGTATCACCAACAGCCTTGAACTTGAATTGTCCACCTTCCTTATCATTGAAAGTATAGGAATACTCCAGTGTCTCTTCGTTAAGTTCCATTGCGACACCTTCAGACCAACTATTGAATGAACCGATAATAGCCGGCGCAAAATATGTGCTGTAATCGGCAGGGTCAGAACCACACACCGGTGCTTTGAGATTAATGGTATAATTGTGTCTAACCTCAGCAACACAAGGACTATTGTGATTCTTAAAATAGCTACTAATCAGAACAACAGGAGCCGCTGTGCTATAGTCCTGTAGATCAGCCTCTCCGGCATAACCAGCCTTAAAGGTTACCGTACCACGAACGAGTGTCCATGAGTCCACATCTCCTGTTTGGTAATCCCAATCGACTTTGCCATCCTTTGTCAATTGAACAGGCTTACCTTGAATACTACCGGTAGGATCTTTGATAACTGTGGAATCTGTAACAGCCACTACATACCAACCATCAAAACCGGTAACCGTCTCAAACTTCGCTAAAGCAGATACATCGTCCGTTGCCCAGCCATTGTAGGATCCTACAAAAACGACATCGTTGCAAACCTCTTCCTCAAAATAGACACATACACACAACTGTCCTTTCTGATAGTAGTCTGCCAAATCTGCATCCGTAGGAACCGTCTCTTTAGCAGCAAAAGTGCTCAATGCGGCGAACAACGCCACCATAATGATAGAAATCTTCTTCATAATACTTAATGATTAAATTGTTAATAATACTTTGTTATTGAATTAATAGCCGTCGCCATTATTCAGTTTCTGAAAATTAGAGTTGGATGCCTTGTCATCATTAGGAATAGGATACCAGTTCCACTTCTCTTCTGCAGACTTATAACCTGCCGCCGAAGATTGATTGTAACGCCCCTCCCAGTTGTAGGCATTAGCGTCTGCCTGCGGACCTGCAAAACGGTTGAAACGTATCAAGTCCATACGACGACGCCCCTCACAATAGAACTCACGACACCACTCATCACACAACGTGCCCTCATCCAACGTAGCCAAAGGCTCAGCATTAGCACGCGAACGAATAACATCATTGATGATACTCAAGGCTCCCGCCGTATTCCCTTGACGGAACATAGCCTCCGCCTGAATCATATAAGCCTCGGCAAGACGAAGCAATGGGATATCCGTATCCGGAATTTTAGCGTCCGAAGAAACCGACTTGGACGGATGTGGAGCAGTGGACTTGGCACCCGTAAACTTCAAGACAGACCAACAGTCATAGAACTGAGCCTCTTTTGCACCGGATAACTTCCATACCTGTAGGCTGTTCGTATCGGTGTGCGAACACATGATAGCACGGTCGTCCTTTAACAACGTCGGCATCTCATATTCGTCTGCCATGATAGTAGAAGCAGTCGCCTTATCCACAAACTTATATACAAATTCCGGACTCGAACGGAAACACTTCCATGTATCGGATGTCCCTGCAGGAACCATCTTCGCATCCCGCACAGAAGCCACCAAAAAATACGACCCAGCATAACTCTGACAATACACACCGTCCTGGTAAATCAACAACAACGCCTCATCTTGAGCACCGTTGCTATGATTATCTCCCATAAACAACTGCTGATAAGCAGAATAGCGGATACCTTCTGTGGTAGTAATGGTATTCTTATGCAGTTTGTAATGACCTTTCAATGTCTCTGCGGCAGCCTCTTGTGCCTCTTTCCAGGCAGGAGTACCGGTATAAACCTCTGCATTCAAATAGGTACGGGCAAGCAACAGCCAAGCGGCATACTTATCCACACGCCATGTACTCAGGCGCTTCTCAGGCAACTCAACGGTCAAATCCTTCAATTCTCCCACCAACCAATCGTATAGTTGGGGACGCTCCACAAATTCCGGCAGTTCGGTTGATTCGGTAATGCTAAACGGAGCCACCTTGAACATATCCAACAGATACCAGTAGTTGAGGGCGCGCAAGAAACGCACCTCGGCACGCTGCTGCAGCGTCTTTTCATCGGTAGCCCCTTCGGTATTGGCTAAGAAGTGATTATGTAACTTGATATCGATATTGAAACGATAGTACAAACCCTTCACTAAAGCATTGTCACCGTTCCAGTTCATAATACGGATATCTGCCAATCCGACATCGTTCCATATCCACCAACCCTCATCAGTAGGAAACTCATTGAGTTCCCACATCATACGGTAGAAACCCGCTGTACCTTCGTCTAAGTCATCAAGATCACTATCACCATTAGGTCCCTGCTGACCCGTCAGTGCAAGAGTAGCATAGCACTTTGTGAACACTGCATCCTGATTGAAAGCCGTAGTCGAGTTTTTGTCAATAGGGGTTGTATTCAAGTTATGTACACAAGAAGTCACAGCAAGTAGCAAGCCACAAATCACTGCAGTATATTTCAAAAACGTCTTCATAATAATCTTCATACTATAATAGGTTTAACCATTAGAATTGCAGACTCAATCCGACCAACGAGGTCATGGAACGCGGATAGATATTGTTGTCTATACCACCGAACACCTCCGGGTCTAACCCCGAATACTTGGAGAACACACACGGGTTCTGAATGGTGATATAGGCACGCCCCGATATCTTCGGACGATTGAACGAGTAACCCAAAGTGATGTTGTCAATACGCAGGAAAGAAGCGTTCTCAACAAAGTAATCCAACCGATACCATTCAGAGAATCTATCCGTACCCGTACCCGCAGCGTTCTTATAAACATTGTCAGACTTCATGCCTACATTATAGTAGGTGTCGAATGCCGACCTGAGCAGGTTGTGATAACCATTGCGGTACAACTTCTGCTTCTCAGCGTACTGCAGGTTAGACGCTAACACATCATTATACACATAGTTGCCAATGCTGGAACGCAACGAGATACCTAAATCAAAGCCATAGAACTGGAACTTGGTCTGGAAACCCATGGTAACGGGGGCATTAGGACTATGATAGTAGTATTGGTCGTCTTCCGTGATTTGTCCGTCTCCATTGCGGTCAACTACATAGAAGAACGTCTCACCATTCTCACGCATACCCTTGGCAGCCTCATATACATAGAAACTGTTTGCAGAATAGCCCACAGCATGGCGCTGGATAGTATTACCCGTACCACTGGAGATTCCGCCCGTGGGGATAGGAGTCTGGTCTGCACCTGTATTCAACTTGATAATCTTGTTATCATTATACGTGATATTGAAACCCATGTCCCACTTAAAGTTCTTCGTGTCCACTGCCACAGCATTGATAGCAAACTCCACACCCTGGTTGGTGAGCGAACCGACATTGCTGATGACTTTGTTGCGGAAATTCGTTCCCACAGCCACCGGGATAACATTAAGCAGGTCGTCCGTCTGACGGAAATAATAGTCTATACTACCCGAAACGCGGTTGTTCAAGAAACCATAATCAATACCCACATTATAGGTAGTGGTCTTCTCCCATGTCAAATCATGGTTGAAAGCATTAGGACGATAAGTGGTGTAGATTTGATTTCCATCCGCATCCTTTACGGGGTTGCCATTCTCGTCCAGCAAGATATTACCATCACCGCCAATAGGATAGTAGGCATGCTCCTTGCTAATCGTGTAGGTCGCCATATAGGGATAATCCCCTTGTAGGATATCCTGCTGTCCCGTGATACCATAACCCAGACGGAGTTTCAAGTCGCTAATGGCATTCACGTCCTTGAGGAACGTCTCCTTGATCTTCCAACCAAGAGCAACAGACGGGAACACACCCCAACGATGCTCCGGAGCAAACCGGGAAGAACCATCAGCACGGACCGTAGCCGTGAGCATCAACTGATTCCAACCAATATAATTCAAACGACCAAAGAAAGAAACGAGATAACTCTCGGTCTTGGAAGACAAGGACGACACAGGATACTTGGTACCACGCAAATCAGGGTTATTGTTGGTGTCACGGATAAGTCCGTTGCCCTCGCTCATATAGTCGTTATAGAAATGTTGCCACTCGTAACCGGCCATGATATCGAAATGCTGTGTCTCCGTAAAGTCCTTGTAGTATTGTGCATAAGCATTGAACTGCAAGTTGTATTTGTGCTTCACATCATAGCCGCTCCAACCATAGTAGTGGTTGTTGGTGCCGTACGGACTGTTCTCATACTTCTGACGGCCATACGAGTAGTCGGCACCAAAATTGGCATGCAGACGCAAGTCCTCGAAGCCATGTATCTTATAGTCAGCCTCCAAGTTACCTACAAACGATCCCGAATTGGCAATCGAGGAGTTCTGGTTGAGCAATGCAACAGGGTTAGCCGTCGATTGCGAGTCGTATGCCGTTCTCCAAGTGTCATCGTTATAGTTGGCAGTCGTAGTGGGCTGATAGTACCCGCCGAAGAAATCATTTACAATCTTGTCGGAGATGAGCGTCTGACCAAACACACTCGTCGCACCACCACGCACCGGCATAGTCGGATCCATCGCGATGGCGGCTCCTACAACACCTGCCTCGTAACTGTTATAGATATACAAGCCCTTGGCATTGAGATTGATATTCAGGTGATTGTCAAAGAACGACGGCGAGAGGTTGATGGCTGCCGTGACACGCTGCATCTGACTGGTCTTGATGATACCATTATTGAGCGTATAGCCAAGCGAAGCACGATAAGGCATGTGCTTGGTACCTCCCATGAGGGAGAAATTATGGTCTGTCGAGAGTGCCGCACGATAGACTTGGTCTTGCCAATCCGTGTTAGCGGTACCAAGATAACGTGTCCTATCGATCTCTAACCCTAAAGCCGTAGCGTAAGAGCGAAGTTCGTCACCTGTCAGCACCTCCGTACGATTGACTAAATTACTCATCGACACGTTACCTTCGTAGGAGAACTTGGGCTTGCTGCCCGCTTTGCCCTTCTTGGTGGTGATAATAATCACACCATTACTTGCACGGCTACCATAGATAGCAGTGGCAGACGCATCCTTCAAGACCGTGAACGTCTCAATATCACTCGGGTTAACCATAGACAACGCATTGGACGCTCCGGGAATACCATTATTGTCCATAGCCAATCCATCAATCACAATCAATGGGTCATTACTTGCTGACAACGACGAACCACCACGGATACGAATGGTAGCACCGGCACCGGGGGTACCTCCTGCCGAAGTAACATTGACACCCGCAATCTTACCTTGCATCATGTCTTGGGCGTTAACATTCAGACCTTTATTCATGTCGTCAGGCTTGATAGCAGTGACCGAACCTGTAGCATCGTTCTTCTTGACCACACCATAACCCACTACTACTACCTCTTCCAACAACTCACTGTCTTCCTGTAACTGTACACGCATATTGGCAGTAGCCTTCACACTCACAGACTTATAGCCCATATAACTGATATCCAACGTAGCACCCGATTGTACCACGAGAGTAAAGTTACCGTCAAAATCAGTGATAGTACCATTGGTAGTACCTTTCTCGATGATGTTTGCACCAATGATAGGCTCACCATTGGCAGCATCCACCACCGAACCTGCAATAGTCGTTTGAGCATACGAAAACGCGGTAAAGAGCAACAAGGTTGCCATTACGGATATATAACGTAAATGTAAATGTTGTATCTTCATTGTAGTACGATTTAAGAATTATTCTTTGAATGTGTATGTGTAACTGTTATTCACTATCACACTACTACCCGCGGTATACTTGAACATACTAAACGTTAGTGTTTCTTTATCCGCATCCTCCGCTATGGCAACGAGATCAAATTGGCGTGCCGTAGTAACCGACGAGAAACCCCAACGCATATCAAAGTCCTTGTGTATGCATAGGCTGTCAACTGGTTGACCTGGAGTAATAGAGTCTCCCTTTGTCAGGACAACATAGTCATACTTGTAATGCCCAAGATTTTGAAGCGTACTGGCATCACGATTGAAGGACACCTCAACGTTCGTTCTCTTGTAAATACCTATCGTATCTTTTTTTTCCACACGAGTGGTGTCATAGATTGTATCACGCTTGACACCTGTCGGCGTTACGGTCTTGATGATTTGAACACTGATACTGTCGTATTCAATAATATCTATGTAGTACTCCGTATCTTGATATTCCCATGTGGAGTTCGGGAGAGTATTCAGTATCTTACCGAAGTTCTCCACCTTGGCCAACTGATCCGTCAAGGTATCAACCTCGTTCTCAATGATCGCATTATTGAGAAACTCCACTACGAAAGACTCCGCTTCTGCAGTTGTCCCCTCCGTAACCGTAGAGTACGGAGTGAACAAAAACTTGAGCCCCACATTGTTTTTCCCGTACTCCACAGGCGCATACGAAAACGTGTTCGAAACAGGAGACTTGTACACTCCGTCACCAAAGGTCGTTTCCGTGCGAATGGCTCTGTTGCCCGGTAGGAACATGTAGTCAACCACCTTCAAAGTAAGACCGGACATTATGGCTCCTGAACGTATGGAGTCATCACCTACCATAGTGGCGGTAGCTATGTCCTTACACGTACCCTCTACATCGATGTCAGGCTTGCAAGAAGAGACTAACCCTACCAACAACATAGTGGTGATAATGAAAAGGTATTTGTTTTTCGTCATCTTGTTAGATTTTATATGTTAATAATATGTTGTTTGAATGATACAATCTACAATCACTACGCTACTGTCTGTCCACGTGTCTTACCCTCCTGTATCAGAATAACACTCAACGACCCTAAAATAAGCAGCGCACCCGCAATAACAAGCATACCAACCTGAGTGCCCGCACATATACTCCTGAGCAATACACCGCCCAACAGCGCAGCCACTATCTGCGGAATACAAATCGTACAATTGAACAACCCAAGGTAATACCCCATATTGTCTCCCTTGAGCGAGTTGGTGAGGATAGTGAATGGTATGGCTAACATAGCAGCCCATGCAGCACCTATCAAAACGTAACTGACGAGCAAGACATACTGATTAGTGACAAAGATGGTGGAAATAAATCCTATGGCACCGACAATGAGCGAGATGGAATAGGCTCCCTTATTGGTAAAATGCCTCTCCAAATAGGGTATCAGCAGTGCCCATAACATGGATCCTACGGCTTGTATGGCAAAACATACACCCACCCAGTTACCTGCTTCCTGAAAAGCAGTCGAGGCAGTAGAAACACCATCCCAACCGAAACACTGCGCCGCTATCGCACCATTAGAGTATGTCCACATGTACAAAAACGCTGCCCAACAGAAGAACTGCACCAACCCGATAGTCCAAAAAGTGGAAGGAGCATGCGATAAAAGCGAAACAAAAGAGGAGGATGAGACCTTCTTCACAGCAGAGGCTTTGGTCGTATCCTCAAGTTTGATATCATGAAAAGCAGCATACTCTGCTGGATTCAACTCCTTAACGGTAAAGAAAGTATATAAGACACAGAAGATAAGCAAGGCTGCACCTATGTAAAAACTCCACTTGACAGAGTCTGGAATCACCCCTTCCGTAGCTATATTGGATATGCCAATCCAAGAGAACAGGTATGGAAACAAGTAACCACACAGCGACCCCGCATTGCATAGAAAAGACTGGATAGAGTATGCCAACCCCTTTTGCTTCTCATTGACCATGTCGCCTACCATCATCTTGAATGGCTGCATCGCAACATTGATAGAGCAATCAAGCAACATAAGCGAGAACAACCCAAACCACATGGCGGCATTCAGCCCTAAGAACAACGCCTGGGTAAACGTAAAATCACCCGCATTAGGCAACAGTATCATCACCAAAATAGCAATAATGGCCCCCACAAGCAAATAAGGCTTACGCCGCCCCAACACACACCACGTCTTGTCAGAGTACTTTCCTATCAGAGGTTGCACAATCATACCCATGAGCGGAGGCAATATCCAGAAAAAAGACAACTGGTGCGGATCAGCACCAAGCGTCGCAAAGATACGGGATATATTGGCACTTTGGAGAGCATAAGCAATCTGAACTCCAAAGAATCCGAAACTCAAGTTGAACAACTGACCGAATGATAAGTCGCGTTTTTCTGACATGCTATTAGACTATCCGTTGATTATAATGAATACTTACACCCCTGGCTCCATACATCGCTCTCTAAACAATGCACCGTTAACAAGGGACTGCAAAGATAGAACATTTCAACAAAAAAAGCAAAGTAAAACCCGCTCAAAAAGTACAAAAAGAATATGCAAACGTTTCCGAAAAGAACAAAAATCTCACAATAACCCTCAATCCACAACCCTCAACTAAAAAAAACTGGGGACGCGGGCGCCCCGCCTGCGGACAAGTCGCCAGACTTGCCTGTATATACTCTGAATTCCCCCTTTGGAGGGAAAGATGAGATCTCCCAATTAAACATTACACA